>JAFDCW010000036.1 GCA_019312705.1 Deltaproteobacteria bacterium | reverse complement strand
GCTGTTGAAGTTTGGCCAGGGGTTCGTACGCCTCGCGCTGCAGACGAATACGCCGATCATCCCTCTCGCCTTCATCGGAGGCGGCGAGGCCGTGCCCACGATCTCGAACCTCGAGCCCCTCGGTAAGCTCCTCGGTGTTCCCTACATCCCGGTGACCCCGTACCTCATCCCGGCACCGCTTCCGGTCCCGGTGTCGATCCATTATGGCGAGGCGATTCACTTCGAGGGCACCGGAAACGAGGACGACGCCGCCATCACGGCGATGGTCGACGAGGTCAAGGAACGCATCAGAGCCCTGATCGAAGAAGGGCGGCAGAGCCTATGAAGGTCCTCGTCACCGGCGTGAGCGGGAAAATCGGACGCATTGTTGCCGAGCGGCTGCTCGCCGAGGACCACACGGTCATCGGGATCGATCGGCGACCCTGGCCCGATGCCCCCGAGGGCGTCGAGATGCACGAAACGGACATCCGCAAGCGCAAAGCCGAGGACGTCTTTCGGACCCGCCGCCCCGAGGCGGTGATCCACATGGCGACGGTCACCCACATCCGCAAGAGCAGCGGAGACCGGTTTCGCATCAACCTCGGTGGCACCCGCGCGGTCTTCGAACACGCCCACCGCTATGGCGTCAAACGCGCGATCGTCGTCGGGCGCCACACGTATTACGGCGCCGCCCCGGACTCGCCCCTCTACCACACCGAAGACGAGCCGCCCCTGGGCCTCGAGTCCTTCCCGGAACTCGCCGACCTAGTCGCCGCCGACCTCTATGCGGGCTCCGCCCTCTGGCGCTTCCCCGACATCACGACCGCGGTCCTCCGGGTCTGCTACACCCTCGGCCCAGAGCGCCACGGAACCCTCGCGGGGTTCCTACGAAACCGCCGGGTGCCTCGGGTCCTCGGCTTCGACCCGCTCTTTCAGTTCATGCACGAGGAGGACGTCGCTCGGGCCGTCGCGGTAGCCCTCAGCTCATCCCTCCGAGGTGTCTACAACGTCAACGGGCCCGCCCCCCTGCCGCTCTCGGTGATCATCAAACGTGCGGGACGCCAAGACCTGCCGATCCCGGAGGGACTGCTGGCCGCCGCGATGGGGCGTTTTGGCATTGCGGAGTTGCCGCGCGGCGCGATCGACCACATCAAGTACCCGGTCGTGACCGACGGGGCCGCCTTTCGCGAAGCCACAGGCTTCCGCCACGAATACGACGAGTACGAGACCATCGAGTCCTTCAAGAGCGCCCTTCGGAGGGGATTCCTATGAAAGCATTCAAGCAAATCATTCTCTTCTTCTTCGGCGGCGCGTTGGTGGGCGTCGCCGTCGGCAGCGTGGTGGCACCGAAGTTCGTCGCATTCCGAACGTCAAACCAGGGCGCGCTCTGCAACTGCCGGGATATCGCGGAAGAGGTGACCTCTGCGTATATTCATTCCCAGCTCGGAGGCGTCGTCATCGGGGGGCTCCTCGGTTTTGCGCTCTGGGTGGTCTTGCGCCGCAAGGGCAAGCTCGCCTAACCCGGACCTCTCAGAGCAGCGTCAGGATGATGACTCCGACGACGACCAGGCCCACACCGATACCGATGCCGAGGAAGAAGCCCGTTTGAGTTCCTAGGGCACCGCCCTCATCGACGTGAACTAGTTCGGGCTCAGACTGGGACTCAGTCTCGGACTCCGACTCCGACTCGGACTCGGCTTCAGTCTCTGCTTCGGGCTCGGCTTCGGCCTCGGACTCGGCTTCAGTCTCGGCTTCGGCTTCGGCTTCGGCTTCGGCTTCGGCCTCGGCCTCGGCACCGGCTTCGGCTTCGGCCACGTCCTCCCCCTCCACCGGGTCGGGCCCCGCCGGAACGGGAATCGTCTGCGAATCGTCCGCCGGGTCGTCGACTTCCTCAGGCTCGGCGATCGCCCGAACCGCGATGCCCGCGGCATCTTCTTCGACACGAAAGCTCGCCATGCGCTCGCGATCGCGGCGGCCCTCAAGCACGTCGGCTGCGAATTGGTTGGTCAAGAACGAGGCGAAGCGGAGCTGCGAGGCCATCAGCCCCGCAGCGAGGGCGTAGTCCTCGAGGTCGCCGTGGAACTCCGCGGCGGTCGCATAACGCTCCCCGGCGTCCCGGGCGAGGGCGCGATCGAGGACCGCCTGGAGTTGTTCTTGGACGGGCAGGCGCCCATCCCGTACCGGCGGCACCTCCCCGGCCCGGGCCATTTCGAGCATCTCTTCTTCGGTGCCCTTGTAGAGGCGTCGCCCAGACACGAGCTCCCAAAGGAGGATGCCCGCCGCAAAGATGTCTGCGCGGGAGTCGATGTGTTCGCCTGCAGCATGTTCCGGAGCCATGTAGGCGCTCTTGCCGGCGACGCGACTCGAGGCGATGGCCTCTTCCTGGCCCGGCGCCGGCGCGGCCCCGGCCCGGGCGATGCCGAAGTCGCAGAGCTTGACCTCACCCTCGAAGGAAACGAGCACGTTCGATGGAGAGACGTCGCGGTGCACTAGGCGCAGAGGACGCCCCTCGGGGTTTCGGGCCCGGTGGGCGTAGTCGAGGGCGCGGAGGGTCTCCCGGACGATGAAGAGGGCAAACTCTCCGGCCAGCGGTACCCGGGCTTTGGACAAGCGCCGGAGCAGCTGATTGAGGTCGAAGCCCTCGACGTACTCCATCGCGATGAAGAGACGCCCCGCTTCACGGCCGAGGTCCATGACCTGGACGACGTTGGCGTGATTCAGGTTTGCGGCGAGCTTGGCCTCTGCGGTGAGCATGCCGGCAAACTCGGGGGCGGCCGAGAGCTGGGGGAGGATCTGCTTGATCACAACATGGCGGGAGCCGCCGAGGGCATCACGACGGGTGGCGAGGTAGATATCCGCCATGCCCCCGCGACCGATGTGGTCGAAGAGTGTGTACCTCCCGAACGCCCGTGGCAGGTTCCCTTCGGACCCAGCCTCCGCGGCCGATGCCGAGATCGACGACGTCACGATACCGGTGTGTGACACAGCCAAGGGGAGAGGCGCAAGGTGAGGCGCAAGGTGAGGCTAAGGAGGCGCCAAAGAGAGGCGGGACGGCCCCTACTCGGCGGCGTCGACCTGGGCTATCGGCACGAAAACGAGCGAATCGCCTTCACCGCGAAGGGCGAGTTCGTCGCCCTCGCCGATGTCTCCGGCGAGAATCTTAGCCGCCAGGGGAGACTCGACGAAACGCCCGATCGTCCGGCGCATCGGTCTCGCCCCGAGGCTCGCGTCATAGCCCCCGGCTCGGCAGAGCGCCGCGAGGGCCGAGTTCTCGATGCTCAGCACGATACCCCGCTCCTCGGCGAGGGTCCGAGCGACGTCGCTCAGCATGCGCCGCGCGATCTCCCGCACTTCGTCCTCCGAAAGCGCGGAGAACCAGAGCGGCTCATCGATGCGATTCCACAGCTCCGGTGGCAGAGCTGCCCGGGCTGCCGCGAGGGCCGCGGCGCCGTCGTCGCCGGAAGACGAAACGTCGTCGTCGCCGCCGAATCCAATGAGGCTGCCGCGAACCTGAGCCCCGACGCCGAGGTTCGAGGTCATGAAGATGATCGTGTGGGTGAAGTCGACGGTCCGGCCGCGGGCGTCGGTGAGACGTCCTTCGTCCAAGAGAGGCAAGAGAGCCATGAGCACATCGGGATGAGCCTTCTCGATCTCGTCGAGGAGCAGCAGCTGATAGGGCCGCCGGCGCACGGCCTCGGTGAGCTGGCCGCCTTCCTCGTGACCGACGTAGCCGGGAGGCGAGCCCATCAACCGGGCCACGGCGTGGCTCTCGGAGAGCTCGCTCATGTCGAAGCGGGTCATCGCCCCCGCGGGGAACACCACCTCGGCCACGGCCTTCGCCATCTCGGTCTTGCCGACGCCGGTGGGCCCGAGGAGCAAGAAGGTTCCGAGGGGGCGCTTGCCGCGGAAACCTGCCGCGCCCTTTCGGAGGGTATCGGCGATGCGCGCGACGGCGGCGCCGTGACCGACGACCCGGTCTTCGAGGTGGTCTTCGAGTTCGAGCAGCATATCCGCATCGCGGGCGAGCAGGCGGTCGACGGGGACCTCGGCCAATTCCGCGATGACGTGGGCGACGGCAGCGCGGTCGACCATGGTGCCGTTGCGGCGCTGGACTCGAGCCCCGGCCTGGTCGAGGACTGCGATCGCCTTGTCCGGGAGCTGTCGCTCCGTCAGGTAGCGGACCGACAGCTCGACCGCCGCCTCGAGGGCGTCGGGGCCATAGGCCACCGCGTGATGCGCTTCGTAGCGCGAGACCAGTCCCTTCAGGATGTCTCGCGTCGCATCGAGGCTGGGCTCGGCGATGCGAATCGCGGAGAAGCGCCTCGCCAGGGCGGCGTCTTTTTCGAAACAGCGACGGTACTCGGCGTCGGTCGTGGCTCCGATGCAGGGCAGCTCCCCGCGGGCGAGGGAGGCCTTGAGCTCCTGGGCGAGGTCGTCCGGTCCGTCGCCGCCGACGATGGTGTGAATCTCGTCGATGAAGAGCAGCACCCGACCGTCGGCGAGGGCGATCTCCTCACGCAACGCGCGCATGCGCTCGGCGAGGGCCCCGCGTACGCCGGTGCCCGAGATCAGGCTGCCTGCGCTGACTTCGATGAGCACGCGCCCTTCGAGGTTCACCGGGCTGGAACCGAAGCCGACGATGTGACAAGCCAGGCCCTCGACGATGGCGGTCTTGCCGACACCGGGGGGCCCGACGAGGACGGGATTGTTGGACCTCCGGCGAGCGAGTACGTCGAGGAGCTGCTCGATCTCGCGATCTCGGCCGATGACTGGGTCGATTCGGCCCATGGCGGCGAGGGCCGTGAGGTTGCGGCCGATGCTGGTGAGCAGAGGAAATGCCCTCGGCGACAGCTCGTGGGGCAGAAGCTCGAGGTCTGCCGAATCCGCTACGACGCGCTCGAGCTCGAGCTCCGGAGCGGAAGCAGGTGGGGGAGTCGTGCGATCGCGAGGCTTGGCCCGGGCCGAAGGGCGCTTCGGCTTCGGAAGCGTGGGCGCTCGGGCGGCCCCGCGGGGCCTCGACCGTTGGCGCGGGGCGGAAGATGCCCCGGCAGGTGTCGGGGAAAGCAGAGCCAGGAGCTCGTCACGGACCCGGGTCGCACCGGCCCCCACTTCGTCGAGGCACCGAAAGCCCACGCTTCGGGAGTCCCGGACGATGGAGAAGAGAAGGTGGATCGGCCGAGGATTTGGCTCACCGAGCTTCACGGCGAGCTTCTGAGCCCGCTCGACGGCGACGTCGAGGGCGCTCGCGGTCTCTCCGTCGACGACCCGGAGGGCCTTGAGGAACTCTCCCTCGCGGACCTGGTGGCGAGCGAAAACCGCTGCGGTCTCAGGCTCCCTTTGCAGGAGCACCAACACCACATGACCCGTCGACGGGGTTCGACCACGTCTCTGAGCCGCGCGCTTCGCCTGGGTGAGAACCCCCGAAAGACCGCTCGCCATCGCGTCCATTCACCTCCGTACTCTGGGGGTAACCGGCTGGGGCGGAACGGCCAAGTTTTTGACCGTGGTTCTGAATATCCCCTGGGACCGGCCGTCCGAGCCGGCCCGGGAGAGCGTCGACCTGGGCTGGGCAATTTGATAAGCTCGGCCCCCTCGATACGGCGCCCCTGCCGGGCTGCCTGAGGAGGACAGAGGCTGATGAAGCTGCCCCAGACCGTCACCAAGCTCGCCGTCTCGGCACTCCTCCTGGGGAGCGTCGTCGCCCTCGCGACCCCCGCCCTCGTGGAAGGGCAAAGGGGACTGCGCGCGCGAATCTTCCTCGTGCAGCATCGCCTGCCCCGGGGCGGCAGCGAGCGCGCCCTCCTCGGCTTCGCCCGGAGCCACAACGCCCGACGCCTCCGCGAGACCACCGAAGAGCCCCTTCCGGACAGGAAGTGGAAGGCGGAGATGATCACCTCCTTCAACCGCCCGCCGGGAGACCTCGAGTTTCACGTGCTCTTCTATGACGTGGAAGAGGGCGCCCGGCGCTTCGTCACGGACATGAGCACCTTCATCAACGACCGCAGCCAAAAGACCTTCGTCCAGCGCCTGCGCCTCCCCCGGGGAAGCGGACATCACGAGGGGTTCCAGCCGAACCGACGCATGGAGCTCGTCGTCACGGTCCGACGCCAGGAGGTCGGCCGGCAGCGCTTCGAGCTCATCGGCCAAGCGATTGCCCGCACCGGCACCGTCGACTTTAGCGACGACGAGCGCTGAGTTCGTGAACATCAGCACGCTCATCGCCGCGGCGCGGGACGGCAAGTTCCCGCCCATCGTCGTGCTGGTGGGGGCCGAGCGCTTTCTCATCGAGCGAGCGACGGGGCTGCTCAAAGTCGCGGCCCTCGGCGATGGCCCCGCGGGGTTCAACGACGACATATTCCACGGCCGGGGCCTCGACGCGAAACGTGTATCGGCGGCGGCCCGGACCCTTCCGATGATGGCGAACGCCCGCTACGTTTTGGTGCGCGATGCCCACCAGGTGAAAGACCTCGACCCCCTGGTCGAATACCTCGACGACCCCTCGCCGACGAGCTGCGTCGTTATCAGCGGCGACAAGCTCGACGGTCGCAGTCGCTTCGTGAAGGCCGCCAAAAAGAAGAAGGTCTACTGCGAGGCCAAGGCCGTAAAGCCCGGAGAGCTCCGGAACTTCGCCTCGAACGAAGCCCAAGCCCGGGGCCACAGCCTCGAGGGCCCCGCGAGCCAAGCGCTGGTCGACTCCATCGGGGCCGACCTCGCGGCCATCGACGACGCCCTCGAGCGCCTCTCGCTCTTCGTCGGCGCGGGAGCCGCCATCGACATCGCTGCCGTCGAGGCCTGCGTAACCCGGGTCCGCACCGACTCTATCTGGGCCCTCGTCGACGCCGTCAGCGTGCGCAACCTGCCCCGGGCCCTCGCCGCCGCCAGCTCCCTCCTCGCCGACCGCGAGCCCCCCTTGCGCATCCTCGCCATGGTGGCCCGGCAAGTGCGCATGGTCGCCAAGATGCGCGAAGCCCTGGCCAGCGGCCTCAAGGGCCCCGAAGCCGCCAAGCGCGCCGGCGCCCCGCCCTTCAAGGCCCGGGAGCTGACCGAAGCCGCCCGCCGCTTTCGCATGACCGACCTCGAGAACGCCTTTCGCACCCTCGCCCAGGCCGACCTCGCCCTCAAGGGGGCCAAGCGCCCCCACGGCCGCGTGCTCGAAGAGGCCATCATGGCCCTCTGCACCCCCGGCATGCCCGCGGCCATCGCGAGCGCCCGCCCCTAGATCAGGTGACAGAATTGGCTACGGCCGCCCCCGCACGATGCGGACGCGGCCGAACCTCAGAGACCAGCGAGAATCAGAGCCCGTTGACCTGAGTGGTCAAGCGGCTGATGTAACGGCTGCCCGTCTTGCGGTGGAAGATGCCCTTGTTGACCGCCATGTCGATGCGACGGATAGCCTGCTTGAGGGACGCCTGGGCCGTAGCCTTGTCGCCCTCGGCCACGGCAACGCGAACGCTCTTGACGAGGCCACGGACCGTCGAACGGATGTGCTTGCTGCGCTCGGTGCGCTTGATGGTCTGACGAATGCGCTTCTTGGCGCTGGCGTGATTGGCCACGTAAATCTCCGAAATTGCCTAGGGTCGGCCGTTTTACCACCCCCCCCGGGGCTGTCAAGGCGCTGCGCCGGGACCGCCGCTGAGGCGGGGGTTGGAGGCGGCTCATCCGCCCCTATACTCCATCTCATGCGCCCGATCGTCGGTACTGGGGTCGCGGTCTGTCTCTTGGTCGCCGCCGCGGCCGCGGCCCAGCCCCGGCACGTGGGCCCCCGCGGGCTGGCGGCGTCGCTGCGCGCTTCGGCCCGGGCCGACCTGCCCGGCGCCGCCGGCCTCACGAACCTCGCCGAATTGCCGCACTACGCCCTCGACATGAACATCGATATGGCTCGGGGCCGCTATGAACTGCGAGAGGTCCTCGACTATCGAAACGACACCGGGACCCCGCTCGGGGAGGTTGTTCTGCGCGTCTACGCCAACGCAGTGTCGGGGCCGGCCCCAGTCGCCTTGGCCGCGGCTCAGTGCCCAGACGTCCCGTGCACGACCGTCATCGACAACGCGACCTCGATCACCTTCCGCCCCGCGACGCCGCTGCCTCCGGGAGAGCGCCTGCGAATGCAGGTCGACTTGGTAGGCACGCCACGGGTGACGGACCCCTCCCGTACCACCATGCTCGCACAGGGGCTCGAAGGCCTCGCGTCCCTCGAAAACGACGAGCACCGCGGCGACTACGGCCTGCTCTCCGTGGGTGACTCGGTCGCTTCCTTCGCGAACTTCTACGCGGTCATCGCCCGACGCGACAGCAGCGGATGGGTGCGAAGCGAGGCGACGACGATGGGCGACCTCGGCTCCGACCACATGGCCAACGTCGAGGCGATGGTCCGAATTGACGAGGGCTTCACCGTCGTGAGCACGGGGATCACCGAGTCGAGGCGAGTTGTCGATGGGCGAGCAGAACACCGCATCGTCGCAGCGATGGTCCGGGATTTCGCCCTGCTCACGAGCGACCGCCTCGTCGCCGAAGTACGGCAGGTCGGCGATGTCACCGTTCGGTCGTGGTTCCTGCCGGAGGAGCGCGCGACCGGGCGGCGCGTCCTCGACGTGGCAGCCGCGTCGTTCCGCATCTTCGAACGTCGTTTCGGCGGCTATCCCTATACCGAGCTCGACGTGGTGGAGGCGCCCCTGGTCGGCGGGGCCGGGGGCGTGGAGTTTGCGGGGCTCGTCACTGTCGCGAGTATGTTCTATCGCCCATCAGGCCTCGACGGCCTCGGCGGACTGGCTCGCCTCGCGGGGCTCTCCGGGGGCGGCGTCGACCAGGACCGAGCGGTCGAGATGGTGACCGCCCACGAGGTGGCCCACCAATGGTGGCACGGCCTCGTCGGTAGCGACTCCCGGGCGCACCCGTTCGTCGACGAGTCACTCGCCCAATGGAGCGCCCTTCTCTACCTGGAGGACCGCTACGGTGCCCGGCGCGCTCGGCAAGACGGCGAGAGCCAAGTGAAGATGAACTACCGGATGATGCGCATGATGGGGCGCCCCGACGGTCCGGTGAACCGCCCGGTCGACGCTTTCGATTCATCCCTCGAGTACGCCGGGCTCGTCTACGGCAAGGGCGTCTACGTTTACCCCGCCTTGCGCCGGGTCCTCGGTGACCACGCCTTCTTCGCCGCGGTTCGCGACTACGTCGAACGCTATCGCTATCGCACCGCCCCGCGCGGTGGCCTCGTCGAACTCCTGACTCAGGGCCGCCGGGCCCGGCGGGCCACCGCCGTCGCACGACATTGGCTCGACGAGTCCCACGGCGACGACGACATCGGCACCGGCCAGGCGGCCGCCGCGCCGGGAACGCCAGCGGGAACGGCGCCCGGGGGCGGCACTGGAAACCAAGACGTCAACGCCCTGCTGCGCTCACTCCGAGGCAGCGGCGCCGGCAGCGCAGGCCCATCCCCCGCCGAGCTACGCCAACTCGAAGGCCAACTCGAAGAAATAATGCGCGGCCTCGGCAGCCCTCCTTGACGCCTCACGCCGCCACCAACTCCCGCCCCTCGACCACCGTCACGGGCCCCACCCCTCCGCATCGGCAACCTTCATATCGGTCCGCACGTGCCACTCCCCCTCCAAGCGCACCGCCCTCACCTTCGCCGACCCGGCCCCTGCCGCACGCAAGGTGCGCTGCAGTGCCCGGGCGGTCCGGCGCGCCGCTTTGGCCTCGGGGTCCGCGGTGGGTTTCGTCGCCGCGCGGCGGACGCGCGCAGTGGCCAGGTTGAGATCACGAACGCTGATTCGGTCGAGGGGGATACGGCCGATGAGCGGGTTCTCTCTGACCAGGACCGCGGCGAGATCAGCCGCTGGGGTGGCGGCGACGAAGCGGGTGAGCGCGTAGGCCTTCTCCAGGCCGAGCTGCTGAGCCTGGAGCTTGGAGTAGTGGTCGACGACCGCGATGAGCTTGTAGGCGGTGGTGGTCTTCACGAGGCGCCGGGCGCCGAGAAGCTCCTTGAAGCTCTTGTGGCCGGCGGCCTGGTAGACAGCAGGCCCGGAGAGGGCCTTGAGGGCGACGCCGATTTGGTAGAAGTCCTCGGCGATGCGCGCCTGGCGTTTTTGAATCTGAACGATGAGGCGCTCGGCCTTCGTCTTGTTCTTGGCAACCGCGGGGCGGAGCTCGTGGGCGAGCACGCTGAGGTTGTTCACGTTGAAGCGTCGCTTCGTCGAGGCGCGGGCCATGGGGATCTCGCTGGTTTGGGGTTCAAACGTCTGTACCGGGTTCAGGGGCTTGGTGCGAGTACAGACGTCTGACCCCGGTTCAGACGTCTGAACGTCGGAGTACAGACGTCTGTACTCGAATGGCAGGCCCCCCGAGATCCCGCCTTCCACTCTCGTAACTCGCGCACTAGGCTCGGCGAATAGACGAGGTGCTCGAACAAGCCTCCTCGCCGATAGCCGTCGGAGCTCCGAGCACCCCTCCTGACGGCGTTGGCAGCGGGTCGGTCGAGACGTGGTGCTCGCGGTCGAGATGACGGCACCCAGAGTTCCCGCCTACGGCAGCGCCTTCACATGCGCGCGACCAGCGCGTCCACGAAGCCCTGAGTATTCAGTTTACCCCCGAGGTCCGCGGTCTTCTCGCCATCCGCGAGGGCCTGGTTGTAGCCCTTCTTGATGCGGTCGGCGGCGGCACGGCAAGCGTCGTCTCCGCGCTGGTCAGCGAGGTAGTTGAGCATCATCACGCCGCTCATGATAAAGGCGAGGGGGTTGGCCACGCCCTTGCCGGCGATGTCCGGGGCCGAGCCGTGCACGGCCTCGAAGATGGCCCCCTCGGTGCCGACGTTTGCCCCCGGGACGACGCCGAGGCCACCGACGAAGCCCGCGCAGAGGTCACTGATGACGTCTCCGTAGAGGTTCTCGAGCAGCAAGACGTCGAAACGCGTCGGGTCTTGGACCAGGCGCATGCACCCGGCATCGATGATCAACTGCTCATACTCGATGTCCGAGAACTCTTCGCTCACCTTCTCGGCGATGCGCAAGAACATGCCGTCGGTGAGCTTCATGATGTTCGCCTTGTGGAACACCGTGACCTTCTTGCGCCCCTTGTCGCGGGCGTACTCGAAGGCGAAGCGGGCGATGCGCGTGCAGCCCTTTTCGGTGGCGACCTTGAGGCTGGTCACGACCCCCGGGGCCACTTCGTTTTCGATGCCGCTGTAGAGCCCCTCGGTGTTTTCGCGGATGACGACGATGTCGACATCGTCGAAGCGCGTCGGCACGCCGGCGAGGTTCCGGATGGGCCGGATGGCGCCGTAAAGGTCGCAGCGCTTGCGCAGTTGCACGTTCACGCTGGTGAAGCCATGGCCCACCGGCGTCGTGCACGGGCCCTTCAGCGCCAAGCCGGCGGCCTTGACCGCCTCGACGGTGGCGTCGGGGAGGGGCACCACCTTGCCCGCCTCCATGGCGGAGACCCCAGCGAGGTGTTCTTCCCATTCGACGGGCGCCTCGGCGGCTTCGAAGACGCGGCGGACGGCGCGGGTGATCTCGGGACCGATCCCGTCCCCCGGGATCAACACGACTTGGTGCTTCGACATGACGGGCTCCTCCGAAACGGCTAGGGCGAGCAGGCTATCGCGGTTCGGCAGTCAGAGAAACCTCGATAGGAACGCGCGGAAAGCTCATACTCGGCGGATGTTCGCCACGGTTCTGATGTTATGCACACTGGCCCTTTCGGCACCGGCCCAGGTCGAGGCGCAGAGCACCGGGGGCAGCTTCGGCGGGGGCGGGTTTGGTGGCGGTGGCGGTGGCGGTGGCGGTGGCGGTGGTGGCGGGTACGGCGGTGGCGGCGGCTATGGAGGCGGCGGATACTCGCACACCGGCACGGACTACATGAGCAGTGGCGACCGATCGGACGCCCGGGTCATTCTCTTCCTCTTTGGAGGAGCCCTCCTGGCTTTCGCACTCTGGGGCCGCGTCAAGGACAGCATGCCGACCGTCGCATCCGCCTCGCCTCGCACGGACCGCGGCCGAAGCCGCGTCGATGTGTCGGCGATCACCATAGCGGTCGACTCCCGAGCGCGAGCGCCGCTGCAAGAAAGGCTCTCGCGCCTGGCCCGCGAAGGGAAGACCGGCACCCCCGGCGGCCTCGCGAATCTGCTTCACGAAACCGTCATCGCCATCCGGCGCATAGAGACGAGTTGGCTCTACGCCGGCGCGATGAACTACTCGCCGATGCCGGCTCGTCGGGCGGAGACGGCATTCCGTGAGATCGGCGGCGAGATGCGCACACGCTACCAGAACGAACTCGTGCGCAACGCCCACGGGAAGGTGCGCACCGAAGACGCACCGGACCTCGTCGCACGAGACGAAGAGGGCCAGGGTCTCGTTGTCGTCACGCTGGTCGTGGCCGCCCACGGCAACATCCCGGACGTCGCCCACGCGCAGAACGCGAACCATCTGCGGGAGCTGATGCGGGTCCTCGGCGGCCTCGGAGCGAGCCGCCTCGTCGCCCTCGAGGTCATATGGTCCCCGGCGGCCGAGGAAGACCGTATGAGCAGCGCCGAGCTCGAGGTGCTCTACCCGGAGCTCGCATTGATCGACGAGAAGTCTATCGCCGGCCGGGTCTTCTGCGGCTACTGCGACTACCCCTACGCGGCCGAACTCGCGCGGTGCCCGCAATGTGGCGGGCCCCAGGCGGCGGCATGAGCGGGCGGAGCAGCCGATCGTCACGGCGCAAACGAGGGCAGCCTCAGGGGCCCTCGGCCCGCAGAATCGCGTCGGCTATCGGCACGGTGTCGAAGTGCCCCACGTTCGATAGCAC
>JAFDCW010000502.1 GCA_019312705.1 Deltaproteobacteria bacterium | reverse complement strand
GACGGGGAGGCCCGGGCCGTCGAACCGACGCCGGAGGCCCTCGCCGCGGCCTTCGACGAGCTCCTCGGCGACGATGAGGGGCGCCGTTTGCTCGGGGAGGCCGGGCGCGCCCGGGTACTCACCCACCATCGTCGAGAAGCGATGGCGCGCAGCTACGAAGCATTGTACGACGAGCTACTCGAGAGATGATGACTGTCATGCCTGAACGAGACGACCGCGCCCGCGGTTATTACGACGACTTCGCCACCGGCTACGAGGACGAGCGGGGCAGGGGCTACCACGGCCTCATCGACGACCTCGAAATCGACACCATCCGCGACTACGCGCGCGGCAAGCGGGTCCTCGAGGTCGGCTGTGGCACGGGATTGATCCTCGAGCGAATCGCTCAGATCGCGGACGAGGCGGTCGGCATCGACCTGTCGCCGGGCATGCTCGACAAGGCCCGGGAGCGCGGCCTCACCGCGCTGGAGGCGAGCGCTACGGACTTGCCCTTCGACGACGACAGCTTCGACCTCGTGTGCTCGTTCAAGGTCCTCGCCCACGTCCCCGACATCGGCAAGGCCCTCGAAGAGATCGCCCGGGTGACCCGTCCCGGCGGCTACATGTTCCTGGAGTTCTACAACCCCTACAGCCTGCGTTACCTGGCCAAGCGCATCGCCGGCCCGCAGCCCATCAGCGACGGTCGGACCGAGGCGGACGTCTATACCCGCTGGGACGCGCCCTGGGCGATCCCCCGGCTGCTTCCGGCGGGAGTCGACCTCGTCGACTATCACGGCGTCCGCGTCGTCACCCCGGCCGCCTTCGTGCATCGAATCCCGGTGCTCGGAAAAGCTATCGCCAAGGCCGAGCGTCGCGCGAGCGCCTCACCCCTGCGCTACCTCGGGGGCTTTCTCATCGCGGTGCTGCGCAAGGGCTGACGGTCTTCCCGGGGGCTTTGAGGGTCTTGCCCGGGGCCCCGCCGAAGGTTATACGGAAACGGCATGAGCGGCGCCCCCAACGACCCGGACAAGCTTCGAAGGCTTGCGGAAAACGCCCTCGCCAAGGGCGCCGAAGAGTCGTCCGTCGCCCCGCTCCTCGAACAGCTTCTGAAGGTCGTCGAGGATACCGGCGACCACGCCATCTTCGCTCATCGACACCTGGCCGAGCTGCTCATCGAGTCGAACCCCTGGCAGGCCGCCCTGCACCTGCGACGGGTCATGCAGGAACAGGCCGCGGACGATGTCGTGCACGCGCTGATGGGTCTCTCTCAGGCGCTCCTCGGCAACTTCCGAGCGGCGGTCTCGGCCTATCGGAAGGCGCTGCAGACGGCGCCCAAGAGCCCCTGGTATCACCACAACCTCGGCCACCTCCTCGACGTTGCCCTCGGAGAGCCCCGGCGCGCCGAGGCGCATCTCCGCGAAGCGCACCGAATGCAGCCCGCCGAGGACGAGATCACGGCATCCCTGGCCCATTGCCTCGCTCGGTGCGATCGCCTGGATGAGGCCCGCGAACTGGCCGAGGAGGCGGTCCAGGCCGAACCCGAGAGCGAGAGCCACCGGGAACTGCTCGAATGGATCGAAGGCGGCGCCGGAGAGCGCCTGTCCCCGCGCGCCGCCGGCTCCCTCACGGGGCCCAGCCCCGACCAGAAGCCGCAAGCGGCCGAAGAGGTCGAAGAGGCCCTCGAACGTGGCATGCAGGAGGCCGGCTTCTCCGCCGAGGACGTTGCCCGGGCCCGGGACCTTTGGGCGGACTTTCACGACGGGCGCCAGCTGCGAATGCTGAAGCCGGAGACCTACGCCGCAGCCGTCGAATACGCGATCTCGGTCGTCAGCGGAGTGCGCGGCGTCACCAAGGCCAGCGTCGCGCGGCGCTACGGCATCGCGCCCCGGAGTCTGTCGTCGCGGTACGGGGAGATCCTGGACGCGTTGGATCTAGAGCCGGGCGACCCGCGCTACGCGTGAGCCAATCGCGCCCGCTGGGGCCATGGCCTAACGACCCGTGTCGCCGTATGCTCGCGTCGATGAGATCGATCGCCCATTGCCGCGTGGAAGAGCAGAGGCGGCGTCGGCGGTGCGATGGCATGAGCAAAGCATCGTCGCCGGTCACTCTCGCGCTTCTCCTCGTTGTCGCGTATGGCGACTCGAGCACGCCCCCGTCGACCGACTCTGGGGTGGATTCCGGACCCGACACGCTCTCCGTTCCGGCGGGCCTCGTGCTCACCCTAGAGCGACTCGCGCCGGGCGTGGACTTCAAGGCGGTCGTCATTTCGACTGGAGCGGCGCCATCCAGCATCCCGACCATCACGAGCGACCGCGGCGTCGTCTCACCCGTTACCGACATTGGTGATGGCCGATTCGAGGCCACCATCACGACCGACGGCACCGGTGAATACGTGGTCGAAGCGACGCTCGAAGGCGAATCGGCGAGCGACACAGCGGTGGTGCTCGAGCTAGTCGGCGCTCGGTGGGGCCAGCCGCGCAAGGTCCGGGGACTCGTCAACACCGACGGATGGGAAGACAGCATCTACATCACGCCCGATGGCGAGTGGTTGTTCCTGGTCTACTCGCCGGTGAGCATCACCTGTACGTGGGAGTTCGACGACTCGCCTGGCGGCGCCGACAACACGACGTTCTGCGCGACGGCGTCTGGGCCATGGGAGGGCCCCGAACGTCCCAATCTCGGTGGCGCGGAACGCATCGGTCCGCGTGGCGAGGTTTCGCCGGAGTGTCTAGGGGTCACTCCGGGCGTCTTTCTTCCGCCAGCCACGACGTACGGGTTTCACCGCCAGGCCGACGGCAGCTTTGCGGAGCCATTCGTCATGTCGTTTCCCGGCAGCGGCGGCTGCCTGACCACCGGCGGACTCAACGTCTATCCCAACGCCGACGGATCGGCCCACGCGTTGTTCTCGTGGAACGATTGGAATCCCCCCGGCATCGAGTTCGTGGTCGCCGACATCCCAGTCCTTGGCCGAGACTTCGAAGTCGCTGCGTGGGTCGGCACGTTTGGTGCGGGTGGCGCGGTCGAGGGTTTCGTCGGGACCGAGCTTCCGATCCCTCACGCCCTCGGCGAGCTGGGCTTCAACGCCCACGGCGTGTGGGCCGCCGACGGTATCTCCCGGGTGTGGTTCGACAACGAAACCGGCGAACGAGACCTCTACTACGCCGAGCGCGGTGCTGATGGCAGGTGGACGCCACCGGCGACGATGGGCGCGCCGCTCAGTACGCCCGGCGGAGAGATTATGCCTTTCTACTCGGCCTCGCGCATGTACGTTCGCCTACAGACAGCCGCTGGTGCGCACACGATCGCGTCCTCCTCTTTCATCGGCGGACCGACCGCTGACCCGACCGACGCCATGAGCTGGGGTCCGTATGAGACCGACCTCGCGGGCGATGTACCCGAGTGGTTCACCGAGGGGGCGATCTTCACCGTCGCCGAACCAACGGTGACCTCTCCGGCGCTGACCGCCGATGGAGAAGAGATCTTGTATTTCAACTACGCCGTGCGCGCAGCCGACGGAAGCGCAGACCTCAACGTCGGCTACGTCGTCACGTCCCCCTGACCGGAGACGTGCCAACACAGGTTGCCATGTGGATCCGCGGCTCGGAGGAACTCGTAGTCGCCCATGGTCAATGTCAGGATGGGGCCCCGGCGAGTCTCGGCGCGGCCCTCGCGGCGGAAGGAGCGTCGGCAGCCGCCGTGCGTTTGGCCGCTTTCGAGACGTTTCGCGATACCGACGCGCCCGGAGAGGACTCCGGGGCTCATTTCGAGCGCTACCTCGACCTCAAGTACCGCTACGACTCGGGCAACTGGTCGGTCCTCGATCGCATGCTTCCGAGGTGGCGATTCGAATCCCGCATGCCCCTGACGATCACGCTTTCGAGCGGCGCCCTTCTCGGCCTCGGGAGTCTGCTCGTGGGCTTCTTCGGCCAGGCGAACGAGGATGTGGTCGCCGTGGCGACGGCGGGTTTCGGCTTCGCCGGCGCCCTCCTGCTGAGCGCCCCCGCCGCGGGCACGTGGCGCCGGCCGAGCGTGTGGCTCTTGGCCTCGGCCTCGGTACTCACCGTCGGCCTAGCCGTGGCGGGCAGCCTCCTGGTGGCCCTCGGATCCGACGACGTGGTGCCCCTCGGCGGGGGCGTCATCGCCGGCTCGGTGGTGAGCGCCGCTTGGCTCGTTGGGGGGTACTCACACTTAGCATCCCGGAATCAGAGCCGCCGCGAGTTCCTCGACTCGGTACACATCGGGGTCAGCGCAAGCGCCGCAGGGGCCCGCGTCGCGCTCTCCGGCAATTTCTGACAGCGATCGGCGGCAGGGTCCGAGCTCACATCATCATCGACCAGGGTCCGACCTCGAACCAGGGTCCGATCGCGATCACCCGCCATCGTCGTCAGATGGGTCCGGG
>JAFDCW010000501.1 GCA_019312705.1 Deltaproteobacteria bacterium | reverse complement strand
TGGAACGAGAGCGCGTGGTTCGCCGACTACGTCTTGCCGATGGGGCATTCCGGCGAGCGTCACGACCTCATGAGCCAGGAGACCCACGCAGGTCAGTGGATCGGTTTTCGTCAGCCGGTCCGTCGCGTCGCCATGGAGCGCGCGGGGCTCGATGTGAAGCGCACCTACGAGGCCAACCCGGGAGAGGTCTGGGAAGAGGCCGAACTCTGGATCGACCTGTCCTGGAAGATGGACCCGGACGGAAGTCTCGGCATTCGCGAGCACTTCGAGAGCCCGACCAGGCCCGGCGAGCCGATCACCATGGACGAGTACTGGGGCTACATCTTCGACAACAGCGTCCCGGGCCTGCCCGAGAAGGCCGAGTCGGAGGGGCTCACCCCTCTCGCCTACATGCGCAAGTACGGCGCCTTCGAGATCACCACCGATTGCTACGTTCCCCACGAGAAGGAGTTGGCGGCGGACGCGGACGGAGTGGACGTCGATGGGGTACGGCGCGCCGGATTCAAGACACCAAGCAAGTTGCTCGAGTTCTTCAGCCCGACGCTCTCCGACTGGGGTTGGAAAGAGCAGGACTACTGCATCCCTTGGACCCTCGAGAGCCACGTCTCCCTCGGCAACATCGATCACACCGGCGGTGAGATGCTGTTGCTGCCGACCTTCCGCTTGCCGACGCTCATTCATACCCGCTCGGCGAACGCCAAGTGGCTCTACGAGATCAGCCACAAGAACCCCGTATGGATGCACCCCAGCGACGGCGAACGTCTCGGAGTGCGGACCGGCGACCTGATTCGGGTCACCACCGAGATCGGCTATTTCGTCGACCGCGTCTGGGTCACCGAGGGTATCAAGCCGGGCATCATCGCGATGAGCCACCATCTCGGACGCTGGCGCCTCAAGGAAGCAGAGGGAATTGGGGCCGGCATGAGCAATCTCGTGACCCTCGATGAGAGCGACGGCGAGCACCAATTGCACGTGGTGCACGGCGCCCGAGCCTGGAAATCACCGGACCCAGACACCAGCCGCGTTTGGTGGGAGGATGTCGGCGTGCATCAGAACCTCACCCACGCCGTGCACCCGGACCCCGTGAGCGGTGCCCACTGCTGGCATCAGAAAGCGCTCCGGGTCGAGAAGGCGAAGGCGACCGATCAGCACGGCGACGTGTCGGTGGATACCAAGCGCTCGATGGAGGTGTACCGCGAGTGGATCGCGCTTTCCCGGTCTGCCGTCGACCGCCCTCCCGACGGGACGCGCCGGCCCTACTGGCTCAAGCGGCCCCTCAAGCCCGCTCGCAAGGCGTACAAGCTCCCGGAACGGCCCTGGGGACGTGACTGAGCCGCTTTCGGATGCTGAGGTCGCGCGCGGCCGCGGCCGGGCTTACGCGTTGCTCGCGGATCTCGTATCGCGGGGGCCGACCGCGTCTACGCTCCCTCCGGCCCGAACCAGTGCCGTGCTGGCGGAGGCCCTCGACTCGTACGCGGACCTCGACGACGCCGCGGCGGATCACCAGCACGTCTTCGGCTTGTCGGTGCCTCCCTTCGAAGGCGTCTACCGAGACCCCGAGGGCCAGGTCGGGGGGGCGTGCACCGACCGTCTCCGGGACCGCTATGCGGCGCTGGGTTTTGCCCACGACCCCCGCGGTGAGGGCGTGGAGCACTTGTCGACACAGCTCCGAGCCCTCGCGTTCCTTTCGGTCGCCGAGGCGGACGCCCGCGAAGATGACGCGACGCCGCAGTTAGACGCGGTGTGCGACCTCGCGCGAGATTTCCTCGATGCTCATCTGCTGCTCTGGCTGCCGAGCTTTGCGGTCGCGGCCCGGGCGGCGGGGCGTGCCCTGCCAACGGCGATCGTCGACCAGATCATGGACGTCGTCGTGATCCATCGACAGGGGCTCGACGTTCCCGACGATCATGCGAACTACCAGCTTCAGGGGGAGCCCCTCGACCTCGACGACCCGGCCGTGGGTATTCGCGAAATCGCCGCCGCTCTTGCGGTCCCCGCTCGCATCGGTGCGCTCCTGACCCGGGACGACATCGCCCGGGTGGGCCGTGGCCAGCGAGTGCCCCGGGGCTTCGGAGAACGTCGCACGACGATCCACAATCTCCTGAATTCGGCCGCCGGCCTCGGGTCCCTCGGAGGTGTCGTCGACGACCTGCGCGCTCTCCTATCCGAGCGGCGCCACGTCCTCGACGACCGCCGCTTCCGCACCGTGCCGGGCCTCGGAGACCGAGTTGGTGTCGTCCGGGCGCGGCTCCTGGCGACTGACGAGGTCCTCGCCCGCTTGAGCGAGGCCACCCGCGACGGATCGGTAACCCTGACCGAGGCGTCGACCGAGTGAGCACTGCGGCATCCAAGGGGGACGGCGCTGGCGGGAGCGGGGCGGTCGATGCGAAGGCCGGGGAAGGCTCGCCGCCACAGGGCACCCGCCGCTGGCTTGCGGATGTCGTCGCCGGGGCGAGCGTCGGCCTAGTGCTGATTCCCCAGTCGATGGCCTATGCCGAACTCGCTGGTCTCCCGCCCCACCGCGGCCTCTTCGCCGGCGCGCTGCCGCCGATTCTCGCTGCGTTCTTTGCGTCCTCGCCCTACCTCCAGACCGGGCCGGTGGCGCTCACGAGCCTGCTCACCTTTGGCGCTCTGGCATCTTTGGCCACGCCGGGCAGCGACGAATACGTGATCCTCGCGGCGCTTCTGGCGGTCGTGGTCGGTGCTGTCCGGGTCGCCATCGGCGTCACCCGGGCCGGGGCGATCTCGTACCTGATGAGTCAGCCCGTCCTGCGGGGCTTCACCGCCGGAGCCGCGCTGCTCATTTTCTCCTCTCAGCTGCCCTCGGTTTTCGGGGTCACGGCCGAAGGGGGCTCGGTGCTCGGGCGCGCATACTTTGCCATGAGCCACGTCGGTGCGTGGCAAACCACGGCAATCGGTATCTCCGCCGTGACCCTGGTCTTGATGCTCGGTGGCCGTCGCATCCACGCACTCTTCCCGGGCGTGCTCGCGGCGGTCATCTTCGGCGTCGTCTTCAGCTCGTCGACTGACTACGGCGGCGCGGTCGTGGGCGGGGTGCCGGACGTCTTGCTACCGCCGTTTACCATCGAACATCCCTGGTCCAAGTTGCCGACGTTGCTCGTCTCGGGGGGCATCATCGCTCTGGTCGGCTTTGCGGAAGCGGCGAGCGTGTCCCAAACCTTTGCGGAGCAGACCCGCACCACCTGGGACCCCAACAAAGAGTTCGTCAGCCAGGGCGTCGCCAACCTGAGCGCCGGTTTCTTCGGGGGATTCCCCGTCGGTGGCTCCTTCTCCCGCAGCGCCCTCAACCGCCACGCGGGTGCCGTCACCCGCTGGAGCGGAGCCATCACCGGCCTCACGGTTCTCGTCTTCCTTCCCTTCGCAGGGATAATCGCCCCGCTTCCGAAGGCCGTGCTCGGTGCCATCGTCGTCGGTGCCGTGCTCAAGCTCCTCGACCCGCGGCCGCTCATCGAGCTTTGGCGTCTCTCCCCCGCCCAGGCCCTCGTCGCCTACGCGACCTTCGTACTCACGCTTCTTTTGGCGCCTCACGTCGAGTACGCGGTGCTCGGGGGCATCGCTCTCGGCCTCGCGGTGCACGCCTGGCGCGAGACCCAGGTCGACGTGGCTGCCGGTCGCCAGGGCGACACCCTCATTCTCCGTCCCCGCGGCGTCATCTGGTTTGCCTCGGCGCCGCTCTTCCGGCAGCGCATGGCAGACTTGCTCGCGGAGCACGCGGACGTTCAGGTGTTGCGCGTCGATCTCGCGGGCATGGGCCGCATCGACCTCACCGGTGCGCTAGCCCTCAGCCAGATCGCCCAGAGCGCCGCCGACGGAGGCCTCGAGGTGCGGTTCTGCGGTGCCCCGGGGCGGTCAAAGCTGATTCTGCGCCGGGTGATGCCCGACATCCTCATGGACGACGATGAAGATGAATAGCGCCGCCGCCGGGCCTTGCCGCCGGTCCCGACTCCCCCCCAGCTATCCGTCTCTAGGGAGCCCTCGCCGGCGCCCGCGGCCTCTCGGTTTCTGGGGGGCTTTTCAGACGACGGGTCGCCGCTTTCTTGCGGCACTCTGATACCTTTGCGCCACTGGGCCGATGAGCGTCGTGACGATCATACTCGCCGGTGCCGCTGCTGTGGCGCTCGTGTCGCTTTTCTTCCTCCTCCGGAGTCCCGGTGGCGCCGACGAACCGGTGAAGCCCGATCGGTACCCGGCCGGCCCGAAGCGGTTCATCGCGCCCATGCCGGTGTCCGACCGCGCGCCCGCGCCTGCCTCCGACCCCGCGCCTGCCTCCGACCCCGCGCCCGCCTCCGACCGCGCGCCCGCCTCCGCCACCGACCCCGCGCCCGACTCCGCCACCGACCCCGCGCCCGACTCCGCC
>JAFDCW010000500.1 GCA_019312705.1 Deltaproteobacteria bacterium | reverse complement strand
CGAGGCGATGAAGGCCGGGGCCTACGACTACGTATCCAAGCCCTTCAAGCAGGA
Organism: Deltaproteobacteria bacterium; assembly: GCA_019312705.1. Next base: position 4,335 of record JAFDCW010000500.1, on the reverse strand, counting down.
CGAGATCCTGCTCAGCCTGCGCAAGGCCGAAGAGCGAGAAGACCTTCGCCGCGAAAACCGAGCGCTCCGGGCAGAGGTGCGCAAGAAGCACGAACTCGGCGAGATGCTCGGTCAGAGCGACGCGATGCAGGGCATGTTCAAGACCGTGCAGAAGGTCGCCGCGTATACGACCACCGTCCTGGTTCAGGGCGAGAGCGGCACCGGCAAGGAGCTCGTTGCCCGGGCACTCCACCGTCTGTCGCCGCGCGCGAAGGGGGCCTTCGTCGCGGTGAACTGCGGGGCGATCCCCGGGGCGTTGCTCGAGAGTGAGCTCTTCGGTCATCGCCGGGGCGCGTTCACCGACGCGACGAGCGACAAGCGGGGCCTCTTCGAGGAGGCCCACGGGGGCACCTTCTTCCTCGACGAGATCGGTGAGCTCCCCCTCTCCCTCCAGGTCAAGCTGCTGCGGGTTCTCCAAGAGGGCACCATTCGGCGCCTCGGGGAGAACGAGGACCGTGAGATCGACGTGCGCGTGGTGGCGGCGACGGTCCGCGACCTCGAGGCGGAGGTTGGAGCCGGACGCTTCCGCGAAGACCTCTTCTATCGACTGAACGTGCTGCTCCTCGAGGTCCCGCCGCTACGAGAGCGCGGCGACGACGTGCCCCTCCTCGTCGATCACTTCGTCGCGCGCTGCAACGAGCGCCTCGGCACGGATATCCGCGGTGTCGACCCCTCGGCGAAGAAGGCCCTCCTGCGATATGCGTTTCCGGGGAACGTCCGCGAACTCGAGAACATGATCGAGCGAGCCGTCGTCCTCGCCGAGTCGGACGTGATCACAGCCGTTGATCTGCCGGACCGAGTCGTCGCGGCCGCCGACCCCATCCGGGCGATGCTCGATAGCGGTGAGCTCTCCATCAAGAAGACCGCTCGCTTCATGGAGCAGACGCTTATCACGAAGGCGCTAGAGCAGACCGGCGGCAATCGTACCGCTGCGGCGAAGCTGCTCGAGATCAGTCACCGCGCGCTGCTCTACAAGATCAAGAACTACAACCTGAAGTAACCGGCCGGGTCGTGCGCCGAGACGCTCGAGGGTCACTCGAGGGTGACCAGGAGCGTATCGCCTTCGACGGCTTGGCCTTCGCTCACGGCGATGGACTTCACCTTGCCGGCCGACGTGGCGCGCAGCTCGTTTTCCATCTTCATCGCCTCGACGACGATCACCGGCTGCTGCGCTTCCACTTCGTCGCCGACCGCGACGAGGATCTTCAATACGCGGCCGGGCATGGGTGAGCGCACCTCTTTGCCGCAGGCCTCGGCGCCGCCCCGCCGTTCCCGGCGGGCCCGGGAGCGTTCGTTTTCGACGCTGGCGATGGCGCGGAACTCACGGGCGGAGACCTGCCGGGCGGTCGCCTTGCCGCCGCTGAGCACGTCGTATACGCGTCCGCCGATTTTGAGGCTCACCCCGCCGGGGACCTGGACGACGTCCGCCTCGACGGGCGCGCCGTCGACCGACACCGAGGCCGTGCCGGCGGGGGTGATCTGCACGTCGATCTCCCGAGGCACTCCGTCGATGGTCACCAAATAGCGCATGACGAGGTGTCTTTAGCGCCGGATCCACGTCCCGCGCAACGAAATACCGCGCGCCTCTCATCCGTAGCACAGTGTGCAAGATGCCCAGGATGCCGAAGGACGACCACCCGCTCCGGGCCCCCACTGGGGACGAGAACAAAAGTCGCCTCGCCCGGCTTCGGGACCGCCACGACCCTCTCACGAGTCTGGTCCTGACCGTACCGGTCTTCCTCGTCTATCACCTGGGCATTCTCTTCATCGACCTCCGGAACGGCGTCGATCTCGTCAGCGGCCTCACCTTCCGGCTGCTCGAACAGAGCATCGGCGCTTACGTCGCGGTGACCGTCGGCGGGGCGATGGCCCTCGTCGGGGCCGGGGTCTTCCTGCGCCGCGGGGACAAACGTTTCCAGCCCCGGGAGCTGGTTCCGGTCCTCGTCGAGAGCGCGGTCCGCGGTCTCTATGTTGCTCATCGTCGGTTGGGCCACCGGGCACATCTTCTTTCTCGCTCGTTCCGCGGCTCCCCCGCGGCGTTAGGAAACCTCGAAAATGCGATGCATTTCCATCGCCTTCCTTCCTTGCGGGGAAACCGTGGCCCGTCGCGATACTCCCTTCCGTGACTCTGCATCCCACACTAGAGTGCGCCGGTGCGCGCTCCGACGATGTGGCTCCTGGCTTTCGCCATCACCTTCGGGGTGCTTCCCGGCTCGGTTCGGGCCGACGACTGGCTCGCCCTCTACCCGGAGTGCGGCTTCGGCCCCGAGGCCCGGGCCCTCGGCCGCATGGCCCTGATCTACCCTCGGGTCGGCCTGCCCGCGGTGGTCTCTCCCGGTGACGTGCTCACGGCCCGGGTGCGGGTGCCTTCGGGGCTGACGCCGCCCCCCGGGGTGCAGAAGGACCGAGCCCTCGTCGGCTGGTCCGCCGAGCTCGTCGGTCAGAGCGCGCGCTTCGGTGAGCCCGCCGAGCATCGCTATCGCACCCGCGTCTTCGACGTGCGCCCGGACGGGCAGTCGACCCTCGTCTACCGCGCTTCGGTTCACATCCCGGTGTGGGCGGCGCCGGGGACCTACGGCCTGCGCATGACCGCCCCCGGTGGTCGGGACGCCGTGGCCGGGGCCGTGCGCATCCTCGAGCCGGGGATCTCGCCGCGCATCGCTTTCCTCTCCCCTTCCTTCCTCGAGAGCGCGCCGGACGAGGCCGAGCACGTCGGAGCATTCCTCGCGGTAGCCGCTGCGACCTCGGTCGACGTGGTGGTCGGTCCGGCAAATGCCGCGCTGCTCGCGGTCCTCGCCGGCGCTCCGGTCGGGGCGCCCCTGCCCGCCTACCTGGCTCTCGAGGCCGACGGTCCTCTCGACATCGTGCTGCGCGTCGCCCCGGCGGCGGCGTGGCACCTCGGCGGCTGTGACGATCGCAACGCGCCATTCGCCGACCAGCTCGCGGCTCTCGAGCGCCGCCGGGAATTCACCTCCTCTCCTTTCGGGTTCGGCGACCTGCCGAGGCAAGGGTTGGTCGACGGGGAGGGGGCACCGATTTCGCTCCCCGCCGGGCCCCTAGGCTTCACCGACGCCGACGGCGTGTTCCGCGTGACGGCGGCCCCGGGCGCCCCGGCGGGCGTCGACTCCGTGGTCGCAATTCACTACCCGGACGATGGGCGAACCCTCGTGGTCTCGGGCGCCGAAGCCTCCTATTTCCCCGCGGTGCGCGTCCCTATGACCGGGGAGGTGCGCTCCATCGTCGCCCGCTTCGTCTTGCCCCCGGGGGCCTCGGCGGAGCTTCGGCGGGGGCCCCGGCAGGTCCCCGAGGCTCACGTGGCGATCGTCCCGGCCGAGGTCGAGACGGGACAGCCGGTGCACGTTTCCCTCGAGGCGAGGGCGGACCTCGCCCTGATCGGCTGGCGGGTCGAGGAAGACATCACCCTCGTCGGCCCGGCCTTCGACCACGCGTACCGGCCGGTGGGCGAGCAATTGATCGACGCTTTTGCGATTTCCCGGCAAGGGGTCGGGGCCGCCGTTCAGGGTACGGCCCGGGTCGAGACCCGGGAGGTTCATGGCTGCAGGGCCTGCGGAATCGCGGGCGACGGGCCCGATTGGGCTGATCTTTGGCTCATGGGCCTGGTTTTGCTAAGTATGGTTGTCCGCTGGCGTGGGAATAGGCCACCGCCGGCCGGGCGTTGAGGCCCCTCGATGCGCCGTCTGCTCCAGTTTCAGGTCCTACTTTTCGCCTTTTCTGCTGTCACAGCGGGGGGCTGTTCCAGTGAGGTCATCCCCAATACGGACGTGAATGACACCTCCAGAAACCGCGAGGTGCTCGAATTCTGCGAGCGCTATCGGGCGGCTGTGGAGGAGCGCAACGTCCCGGTCCTGATGGATCTCGCCTCTCAGCGCTACTACGACGACAATGGGACCCCGACGGGCCTCGACGACGTCGACTACGGCACCCTCGGGGAAAAGCTGAGCGTCTGGGAGGAGGGCGTGCTCGACGTCCGCTACGAGATTCGCTACCGCCGGGTGTCCTTCAACCGCGAGCGGGTCCTCGTCGACTACACCTACACCGGCTCCTTTCGTGTGCATACGCCCAACGGCGAGCGTTGGGCTCGCCGCCTCGCAGACAATCGCTTGGTACTGACCCGCGAGACGGTCCGCCGCGGTCAGGGCGAAAACGGCGAAGAGCCAAGCGCCGGCGGCGAAGAAGAGGTCTTTCGGATCCTTTCCGGCATGTGAGCCAACCTCGCTGTTGATGGTCCGTTCCAGAACAGGGTATCTTGCCTGTTCGCACGTCATGCGACCCTGC
>JAFDCW010000499.1 GCA_019312705.1 Deltaproteobacteria bacterium | reverse complement strand
CCAGTCGACCCTCTGCGCCTCCTGTGACGCCCTACTCATCGAGCGCGACTGGTATCAGCTCGGCTCCTTCAACCTGACCCACGGCCGGTGCAACTCCTGCAAGACCCCCCTCGCCGGACGATTCGCCGACGACAAGGGCGACTGGGGCCCCCAGCGCCGCCCCCTGAAGGTCACCTAACGCCTATTTGGCCATGGCGGCGGCGAGGGCGGTGACGAGGTCGCGTACGGCGGCGACTTTGGCTTGTTGGCCGTCGGCGGCAGCGGCGGCGTCGACGATGGCGCTGCCGACGACGACGCCGTCTGCGTGGGCGGCGACCTCCTGGGCGTCAGCGGGGGTCTTGACCCCGAAGCCGAGGGCGACGGGAAGCCCGACCTGCTCGGAGAGGGCGTGGGCGCGCTCGGCCGCCCCCCCGAGGGCGACGGCGTGGGCCCCGGTGACCCCCGTGAGGGAGACGTAGTAGATGAACGAACTCGCGATCGATGCCGCGGCTTCGATTCGGCCCGGGGTGCTCGTCGGCGCCAACAGGGGCACGAGGTCGAGACCGGCGGCCGACGCCGGCCCATAGAGTGGTGCACACTCCTCCGGGGGGAGGTCGACGACTAGAAAACCGTCGACGCCGGCATCCTTGGCGTCGCGGACGAGGCGCTCCTCGCCGTAGGTGATGATCGGGTTGTAGTAGCCGAAGAGAAGAATCGGAACCGACGTCGACTCGCGAATGGTGCGGACGGCGCCGAGAACTCCAGTCAGCGTCGTACCGCTCGCAAGGGCCCGTTCGCTGGCGCGCTGGATGGACGGACCATCGGCGCTCGGATCGCTAAAGGGCACGCCGAGTTCGATGACGTCGGCCCCCGCCTCGGCCGCGGCCAGGACGAGGGCGATGGTCGTTTCGAGGTCCGGGTCACCCGCGGATAGGTAGATGACCAATGCGGCGCGGTTGTCGTCCTTGGCACGCGCGAAGGCCTCAGCGATGCGGCTCATGACGTCTGCTCCTCTCGAACCCGCTGGACCGTCTCGAGATCTTTGTCCCCGCGACCGGAGAGGTTGACCACCACGACCGACCCGGCAGGGAGGCGCTTCGAGAGGGGCCGGAGGTAGGCGAGGGCGTGGCTCGATTCGAGGGCGGGGAGAATCCCCTCGCTGCCCGCCAGCCAGTGAAAGGCATCCAGCGCCTCGCCGTCTTCGATGGACACGTACTCGGCCCGGCCGGTGTCCTTGAGCCACGAATGCTCGGGCCCGACCCCCGGATAGTCGAGGCCGGCGCTGACCGAGTGGGCCTCTTGAATTTGCCCGTGCTCGTCGGCGAGCACGTAGGTCTTCATGCCGTGCAGCACCCCGACCCGCCCGTGGCCGAGGGGAGCGGCGTGGTGCGGCGTCGTCACGCCCTCCCCGGCGGCTTCGACTCCGATCAGACGGACCTCCTCGTCACCGAGGAACGCTGCGAATATGCCGATGGCGTTCGACCCTCCGCCCACGCACGCAACGACCGCATCGGGCAGCCTTCCGGTTCGACTCAGGACTTGTTCCCGCGCCTCCCGCCCAATCACGTCCTGGAAGTCGCGCACGATGGCGGGGTAGGGATGAGGACCGGCCGCCGAACCGACGCAGTAGTAGGTGGTCGCGATGTTGGTGACCCAATCCCGGAGAGCCTCGTTCATCGCGTCTTTGAGGGTCCGGGACCCACTGGTCACCGGGTGCACCTCGGCCCCGAGGAGCGCCATGCGGCGAACGTTCGGAGCCTGCCGCCGCACGTCCTCCTCGCCCATGAAGACTTCACAGCGAAGGCCCAGGAGCGCACACGCGGTCGCCGTAGCGACGCCGTGCTGTCCGGCACCGGTCTCCGCGATGACCCGCACCTTCCCCATGCGCTTCGCGAGGAGAACCTGGCCTATCGTATTGTTCACCTTGTGAGCACCGGTGTGGCAGAGGTCCTCGCGCTTCAACCAGACCTCGAGGCCGAGCTCCTCCGAGAGCCTCCGGGCGTGATAGAGCGGCGTCGGCCGCCCGACGTAGTGAGCGAGGAGGTCGAGGCGCTCGGCCTCGAACGCCTCGTCAGCGCGTGCCTCGGCGTACGCTCGAGACAGCTCGTCGAGGGCCGGGACCAGGGTCTCGGCGACGAAGCGCCCTCCGTAGGGGCCGAAGCGGCCCGCCTCCACAGTCGTATCAGTCATCGTTCCTCGGGGTGAAACTACACGGCAACCCGAGCCGCCGCCACGAAGGCCTCGACCAGACGCGGGTCCTTGACCCCGGGCTCGGACTCGACGCCGCTCGCGACGTCCACCGCCCGGGGCCCGACCGCTCGTGCGGCGCGGGCGACGTTGTCGGGGGTCAGGCCACCGGCCAATACGATGGGGCGCGTCTGGGCCAGGCCCTGCGCGAGGCTCCAGTCGAAACGGCGCCCCGTGCCCCCGACTTCGCCGGGGACCAGGGCATCGAGCAGGAGGAGCGCCCCCGGATACCGGGCCGCGTCGGCGTCGACCGGCACGGCCCCGACGCGCAGCGCCTTGTAGGCCTGAGGCCCGAGGGCTTCGACGTCGTCGGGGGATTCACGCCCGTGGAGCTGGACCCAGGCGAAACCGACCTCGCGCCTGATCTGCTCGATGGTCCCCCGGTCTTCGTCGACGAAGAGGCCCACCGTCGCGATCTGGGCGCCAACGGCCGAGACAATTCGCACGGCCTCATCGACCTCCACGCGGCGCTTGGTCCCGGGCCAGAAGTTCAGGCCGATGGCGTCGACCCCGAGGTCTACACACATGCGCGCGTCCGCGACGGTCCGGATGCCACAGACCTTCACCAGGGGGCCGAAACCCGACGCCTCGGGCCAACTCCCCGAGCCCACCCCGGTCAAATGGAGAGCAGCTCCTTTACCTGAGCGATGACCTGCGGAGCCTGAATGGGCTTGGTGATGTATGCGTTAGCGCCGAGCGCCATGGCGCGGGCCCGATCCTCCGAGCTGCCCTCGGTGGTGATGATGATGATCGGGACGTCCTTGTGGGTATCGTCCGCACGAATGCGCTGAACGAGCTTCAACCCATCCATGATGGGCATGTTGATGTCGGTGATGACGAGGTCGAAGCGGCCATCGGCGAGCTTGCGAAGCCCGTCGACGCCGTCTTCGGCTTCTGTCACCCGAAGCTCCTTGATGCGCGCGAGCGCGAACACCAAGAGCTGACGCATCATGGGGGAGTCTTCGACGACGAGGCAGGAATAGTCAGCCATGGTGTCTTCGCTCAATCCCTCTTCGCGATGGGCGCCACGGAGGGCGGACGCTTGTTCAAATTCTCTCGCACGTCATGAAGCGCATCGAGCGGACCGTCGACGCTGCTGTAGAGATTGGCTGCGATGAGCGCCGAACCGGCATGCTCACCGATGAGCTTGAAGAGCTCGGCGTCGACGGTCGCCCACTGCGACTTTTGCTCGAGCATGGTGACGATGGAAATCACCCCGACCACGCGGTCGCCGACCGAGAGGGGAAGGATGGCGAAGGGATCGGTGACGGTCCCCGAGGCGATGTCATCGGGAATCTTGGCGACGCCGGAGAGCAGCGCGGTTCCGAGGATACCGTCGCCCATGAGGATCGGCTCGAAGGTGGAACGATCGAGGTGCTCGTGGGCGATGACCTCGGCGCGCGCCCCGTCGCCCGTCACGATGTAGATGGCGAAGCCGTGAACGCCCATGAGCTGCCCCAGCATGTCCTGGACGTGGCGCAGGACCCGGCGAATCGAGAAGCTGGCGTGCAGCTGGTAGGCCGCGATGTACAGATTCGCCAGGTCGTTCAGCTCGCGCTCGATTTCTTCGTATCGACTCGCGTCGCTGTCGCTGACGACTCGGAGTTCGTGGGTGGCCTGCAGCAGGCGACGCTTTTCGCTCTCGAGGGCGTCGATGCGTTTGATGAAGTCGCGCATCGCGTCGTCGCTCGCGAGCTGCGTGCGGAGCCGGGTATTCTCACTCTCGAGAAACTCGAGCTCTCCGCGGAGCTTGTCATTTTCGCCGAGCAGCTCTTCGGTGAGTTCGGCCCCTCGCTTGATGAACGACCTCAGGAACGCCTCGCGCTCGCTGCGCAGGTCCATCGGGGCGTCGCTCGCGCGGAGCGGGGGTGCGTTGTCCGCCTCTTCAGTCATTGAAGCGTTCGCAGGTTACAAAATAGCCGGCAGGGCGTCATCATGTTTGTCCCTTCGTGACGAGGGTCGCAACGTGCTCGGCCAACGCCCGGAGGGGCAATGAGCGTTCTACGGCCCCGGTCCGGACGGCCGCGCCGGGCATGCCGTAGATGACCGCCGTTTCCGGGGCTTCGGCGAGGACTATGCCCCCGGCTGCGTGAACGGCTGCCGCGCCACGCGCGCCGTCGTCTCCCATGCCGGTCAGCACGACGGCGATGACCTGTTTGCCGTAGGCCT
>JAFDCW010000035.1 GCA_019312705.1 Deltaproteobacteria bacterium | reverse complement strand
CGATGGCGAGCCACGGCAGCACGCTGTGGAAGACCTTCGCCCCGGCCCGGACATCGCCCATGACGAGGTAGAGGTTGGGCCGGCCCGTGGTGTTCGACGTGGCGTAGCTGCGGATTGAGCCCCAGAGCTCGAGCAAACGATGGATGCGCCCGGCGACGCTCAGCACCCCGCCGATACGGCTGTGGGAGTCTCCGCCGGTGACGTAGTCACCCTTGGCGAAGAAATCGAGACCGAAGTGATAGCGGAAGCTACCGACCGGGCCGCCCTCGGCGCCTTCGACGCGGAAGCCGCCGGACGAGCCGAGCAGCATCGACTGCGCGCGGATGGCCCGGTCCCAGGGATCGTCATCCACCGGCACGATGCCGTCGTCGCCGGCATTCGGCCGGACGAGGTTGCCCTCTCCTTCTTCGCTCGTGAGCTCGGACTGGGCCTCGGATTGGGCCGAGGCGAGGTCTTCCTCGAGGGCCTCCGCCTCCTGCTCGCCCTGCCAGCCGGCCTCCCAGTCGTCATCGCTCGTTCCGCCGGCGTCACTGGGGTCGGCATTGCCTGCACTGCGGTCGTTTTCGGGGCCGGAGTCCGCATCACCGAACTCGTCGCCGAACTCGTCGGCAAAGTCATCCTGAGCCAGCACCCCGAGGGGTACGGACAGGACGGTGGTCACAATGACGATGGCCCCCACGCGAAGCATCGCGCGCATTGTAGGCTTTCCGGCGCAGGAGGCCAGTTGCAGAGCGGCGAAGAGGTAATCGAGGGTTTTGTCCTTACGCGGCAGTGGCGCGAGGGCCGTGATGGTGTGGCCCTGACCTTTTGGCTCGCCACCGTCGCGGGGCCAGCCCGGGTGCGGGTGCCGGCCGACGATGACGTGATGTTCGTGGAGCGGCGTTTTCCGACGAAGGACGGCCGCCGCAAGCCCCTCGAGCTGACCAGCCTGGCCGGGGAGCCCGTCGACGGCGTTTACTTTCGCAGCCGCCGGGCCCTCGTCCGGGAGCGGGAACGCCTCCTGAGCGTCGGGGCGGCGGCCCTCGAGTCCGACGTGAAGCCCGACGCGCGCTTCCTGATGGAGCGCTTCGTGACCGACGGGATGCGGGTACGCGGAAAGGTGACCCGGAAGGCGGCCTTCATCGACGTCCTAGCGACGGACATTCGCAGCGCCGAGGTGAGCCCGTCACTCTCGGTCGTGAGTTTCGACATCGAGAGCGACGGGCGAGATGGGGCCCTCTATTCGATCGCGCTCACCGACGGTGTCGATGAAGCGGTGATGGTTGTGGGTGAGGGGCCCGCCGCGGAGGGCGTCACTTACGTGGCGAGCGAGAAAGCCCTGCTCACGTCCTTCGTCGCGTGGATCGATGCCCGGGACCCGGACATCCTCACCGGTTGGAACGTCGTCGACTTCGACATCAACAAGCTCTGCGAGCGCGCCCGGGAGTTGGGCACGGTCCTCCGCCTCGGCCGCGGCGGCGACCCGGCGAAGGTGCTGCTTCCTTCATCTCGCAACGGGGTCTGCATCGCCCGCATCGCGGGCCGCGTCGCCCTCGACGGCATTGCCACCATGCGCAGCGCGACCTTCCGCTTCGAATCCATGAGCCTCGACCACGTCGCCGGAGAATTGCTCGGCCGCGGCAAGCTCGTCTCCGGAGACGAAGACCGGTTGGCCGAAATCCAACGCATGTACGCCGAGGACAAACCGGCCCTCGCCCGATACAACCTCGAAGACGCGCGGCTGGCCCTCGAGATTGTCGAAAAGGCACGGCTGGTCGAATTCGCAGTGGAGCGGCAGCGCCTGACCGGGCTCCTGATGGACCGCCAAGGCGGATCGGTGGCGGCCTTCGACCACCTCTACCTGCCCCGGCTGCACCGCCATGGCCACGTCGCCCCGGACGTCGGCGCGAGCGAGGAGGTAGTCCATAGCCCCGGCGGCTACGTCATGGATTCGGTCCCGGGGCTGCACCACAACGTGCTCGTGCTCGATTTCAAGAGCCTCTATCCGAGCATCATCCGCACTTTCGTCGTCGACCCGATGGGCCTCGCCTTCCCCGGGGACGACCCGATCCCGGGCTTCCGGGACGCAACCTTCGCCCGGAGTCGACACATCCTCCCTGAGCTCATCGAGACGCTCTGGCGGGCCCGCGATGCGGCCAAGGCCGACCAGAACACCGAGCTGTCGACGGCGATCAAGATCCTGATGAACTCGTTCTACGGCGTGCTCGGGACCCCCGGCTGCCGATTCTTCGACCCGCGCCTCGCGAGCTCGATCACGCGGAGGGGGCACGAGATCATCAATGAAGCCCGGGACTGGGTCGAAGACGACGGACTCCGGGTCATCTACGGCGACACGGACTCGATCTTCGTCCTGGTCGGGGCGGGCCACGACGAATCCGCCTGCACCAAGATTGGACAGCGTCTCACCACGGGGCTGAACGCGCACTTTCGCGAGCGCCTCGACCGCGATTTTCGGCTACCGAGTGAGCTCGAGATCGAATTCGAGACCCACTACCTGCGGTTCTTCATGCCGACGATGCGGGGCTCGAAGCAGGGCAGCAAGAAGCGCTACGCCGGCTCTGTGCGACGAGACGACGGCACGGCGGCGATCGTATTCAAGGGCCTCGAGGCCGTGCGCACCGACTGGTCACCCTTGGCGCGGCGCTTTCAACGAGAGCTCTTCGCCCGGGTCTTCGCGCACCGCGAGTGGAAGGGCTGGGCCCGAGAAGTCCTCGACGACCTCTACGCCGGCCGCCTCGACGAAGAGCTCGTCTACCGCAAGCGCTTGCGCCGAGGGGTCGATGAGTACGAACGCAACGTGCCTCCCCACGTGCAAGCGGCTCGCAAGTTGCCACGCCCCGTCCGCGCCGTGCGCTACGTCATCACCGCCCAGGGGCCCGAGCCCATCGGGGCCCGAACCAACGCCAGCATCGACTACGACCACTACCGCGACCGCCAGCTCGTCCCTGCCGCCGATGCCCTCCTGTCCTGCATCGGCACGTCACTCCTGGACGCGGCCGGCAAACAGATGAGCCTGTTCTAGGAAAGCGCCGCCCGTCCGGTAGGCACCGAGCAAACAAGTAAACAAGTAAACCTAGCGTCCCCCAGTCAGTAGGGGGTGAAGGGTTCGCGGCTTACGCGCTGGCGGTTTAGCTCGCTGAGCTCGGCGGGGGGGTAGGCGTCGGCGGTGCCTGCGGCGAGGCTGCGGCGAACGAAGGAGAGGATGGCGGTGCGGGCCTGGCGGCCGATTTCGTCTTCGGTGCAGTCGTCCCAGATGGCGAAAATACGCTGGCGTCGGCGTTGGGCCGTGCCGCTGCCAGCCCAGAGACGCCGGAGGTCGCCGTTTAGGCGCGCCATGCCGCGGCGCTGATTCGTAGCGGCAGCGGCGTCGGCGAGGCGGTCCCGCAGTTCTTCGGTTTCGCGCATGAACCACGCGCGCTCGTGGCGATACGGGTCGTGGCCCCGGGCGCGGGAGACGGCGTCGGCGATGTCGAAGCTCCCGCTCGGCACGAGGCCGTTGGGTCGAGAGAAGCTGGGGGAGTCGAGATCGACGCCAGGACGGTCGTCGAAGCTGACGGTTCCGTCGGGGGCGATGCGCGCGCCGAACGCGTGGCCAGTGAACTCGTAGCTTCCGTCGCGACGCTCTCGCAATCGCGGGGGACCACGGCGGCTCACGTGGGGGCGTGCGTTGGCGGCGGCTGCGAGGGATCCCGAGAGGGCTCTCTCCATGGCCTCCTCCGTTTCTTGGTCGGTCGGGCCCGGCGGCGGTCCGCGGGGAGCGAGGGCGGACGGGGGGGGGGCGGCAAAGACCGCCGCCGCGGCAACCGACGCCGGGTCGAGGGCCAGGAGCACCGCCGGGGCCGACGCCTCCTGGTCCGTCGGGGCCGGGACTTCCTCCGGTTCATCGGAGGGGTCGGCGACCTCCGGCAACTCGACTGCTGGGGGCGTCACGTAGGAAGGAGCCAGGGACGCAAGGCGCTGGCGGTCTTCAACCTCATCGCCGGCTCGCGGCGGCTCGGCCGGCAACGGCTCGATGCGTGGGGCATCTCGGGGTTCGGCCTCGGCGACGTCTTCGGGCTCTTGGGGGTCTTGGGGGTCTTGGGGAGCGCTGTCGAGGACCACGATCTCGACCTCGTTGAGCACATCGGCGTCGCCCCGGGGCAGTGCGTGGGCGAAGGCCCCGAACCCAGCGGCGGCGCTCACGTGCACCGCCGCGGACGCGGCGACGGCCCACCAGAGCAACCACGGCTTCGCTTCGAATCCCATTTTGGTGGCGGTCCCGCCTTCGTGAACCGTGCGTACAAACGCCCCTCGGCGCAACTTCAGAGCCGAGGTTGCCGGTCGGGCAACCCCGGGCGCGGCCGAATGTTCTCGCGAAGGGGTCCCAATGGGCGTGTTTAGGGGGGCGTATTCCCGACCCGGACGAGTTGGTAGAGGGTCGTCCCCCGGGGCCTGCGGACCTCCACCTCGTCGCCCTCCCGGCGCTTGAGAAAGGCCTTGGCGACGGGGGAGTCGATACTGATCAGCCCCGCCCCGGCGTCGGTCTCGTCGGGACCGACCAAACGATAGGTCGTGACGTCCCCCTCTTCGTCCTCGAGGGTGACCCAGCTCCCGAAGTACACCCGTCCATCATCCGGCGGCGGTTCCGAGACGACGGTGAGCACATCGAGGCGCTTGCCGAGGAAACGCAGGCGCCGATCGATCTCCCCGAGCTTGCGCTTCGAGTATTGATACTCGGCGTTCTCGGACCGGTCCCCTTCGGCGGCCGCAACCTGAACCGCCTTCGCAATCTTCGGCCGCTCGACGTTCCACAGCCGGTGGGCCTCTTCTTCGAGGCGGCGATACCCCTCGGCCGTGATGTGGCTGGGTTTCCCGGACTCGTCGGGACGAGTGCGGCGCCGAGAGCCGCCGCGCATCAGCTAGGACCCTCTTGCCCTCGAGCCGCGTCGGGGAAGTGAGCGATGCGCAGTCGGCCGGGATCCCCCGATAGACGCGAGACGAGAAGCGGCGCGCCGAGCAGGTACCTCCACCCGGCGCCGTCATGCACGAAGCTCGACAGCTCGACGAAGGACAGGTCCTTGCCGCGACACCATACCTTCGCGAGGAAGAGCACCTGGGCGACCCCCTCATCATCGACCGGGCGCGTATCGAGGATGGACAGCTCCTGGTAGTTGAGGGCCTCGAGGCCCTCGCGCAGGTGGGCCTCGACCTCGGCTGCGGGCCGGGCCGCATCATCGTGGTCCTTGTGCAGAGTGCGCACCAGGAAACCGACCTCCCCTTTGGAAAAGGCGCAGAAACGGGCCCGCATCAGGGTCTCGGCGTCTTCCGGTTCGGCGCCCCGGTGGAAGGGCTCACAGCAATCGGAGTACGCCGCGCCGCGGCCACAGGGGCAATCGTCGTCGCTCATCGTCGTGACCCTTCCATGATCGGAGTCCGCTTGTATACGCTCCGGCCATGGCCGAGAAGAAGATGTCCCCGATGATCTGGATCGCCGCCGGCTGCGGGCTGCTTTCCATCTTTGGCTGCTGCCTCGGAAGCGGGGTCGCCTTCTTCGCATACCGGGCCCAGGAGCAGGAGCAGGAACAACGGTCCATCGCCATGGGGAGAGGCCAGCCCGACTTCGGAGGCGGCACCCCCAACCTCGGGGGCGGCGTCGCACCGGGGCCGGCCCCCTCACCCCTGGTCATCCCCATGACGCCCATGCCAAGCATCGCCACGCGTTCCATCGTCGCCTCGGTTCAGAGCGTCGCGGGCAGCGTGCCGGTCACCCCCGGCAGCTTCTGCTACGTGATCATCGAGGTGAAGCCCCAGACCCGGCAGCCCGCGGGCTACTGGTGCAAGTCGACGGTGACGTGCAATGGCACGGTCCTCTATGGAGAGACCGCAACAAACGGCTTCTTCCCGTGCGCCGCCTACGATTCGCCGGCGGCCGTGCTCGGCGAGGATGGGGAGACGACGACGATCGACACCGACGGGTCGATTCAACTCGATACCAATCGCCGCACGCTGATCCTTCGCGACGACCACGCCGGCACCCACGGAGCGTTCCGGATAGAAGCCCAAGTCACCGAGGTTCACTGAGGTCCGCTGGACGATCGCGATGGGTAGACTTCTCGACGGTAAGTGGGTGACCGAAGACCTCGGCCCCGACGCCCAGGGGCGGTACGTACGCCGGGCCACGCAGTTCCGGGATTGGGTCCGGGCCGACGGGTCGACGCCCTACGCGCCGACGCCCGGCCGCTACGTGCTCTACGCGTCGTGGGCCTGTGGGTGGACCCACCGGGCATTGCTCGGCCGGGCCCTCAAGAAGCTCGAAGCCGCGATCCCCGTCATCTACGCCGTGCCCTTCATGGGGCCCCAGGGCTGGGGCTTCTCGGGCGCCGACACGATGAACGGCACGGATTGGTTGTGGCAGCTCTACGTCAAGGCACGCCCCGACTACACCGGCCGCGTCTCGGTCCCCGTGCTTTGGGATACGGAGACCGGGACCATCGTATCGAACGAGTCCGGGGACTTGCTCGCAATGTTCGACCGGGAGTTCGACGCCCACGGCGACGCGACGGTACGGCTTTACCCCGAGGGCCTCGAAGACGAGATCGCGGCGATGGTCCAAGCCAACTACGGCCCCGTGAACAACGGGGTCTACCGCGCGGGTTTCGCCCGGAGCCAGGCAGCCCACACCGAGGCCGTGACGGCGCTCTTCGGCCGCCTCGACGAGCTCGAAGAGCACCTGAGGGCGCACCGGTACCTGATGGGCGCCTCGCCGACCGCCGCCGACTTCTGCCTCTTCCCGACCCTCTACCGCTTCGACGCCGTCTACTACACCCACTTCAAGTGCAACGTCCGGCACCTCTACGAGTACCCCCACCTCTGGGCCTACGCCCGGGACGTGTATTCGCTGCCCGGCGTCCGGGGCACGTGCGACCTAGCCCAGGCCAAAGAGCACTACTACACGAGCCACGAGTCACTTCACCCACGGCGCTACATCCCCCTCGGCCCAAGCCCGGACCGCGTCGACTGGGAAGAACCCCACGACCGCGACGGCATTTCTTGCTAAGGAGGGGCGATGCGCCAGCTCGCCCACTTCGAAGATGAAGGGACCGCTCGCACCCTCGCCGACGCCCTTTTCGTCGAGGGCATCGCGGGGCGGGTCGATTCGTCGCGGGACGGCGACTTCGTGCTCTGGGTCGAAGACGAAGCACGGTTGGACGACGCCCGGGAGCTCCTGCGCCTCTATGAAGAGGACCCCGGCGACGCACGGTTTCAGCAGGCGTCGAAGGTCGCCGGCGGCCAGCGCCGGGCGTCGGCCAAAAAGGACGACGACGCCCGCAAGAAATCCGACAAACTCCGATCCCGCCTCGACGCGTCGAGCACCAGCGGCTACGGGAAAGTCACCCTCGGGCTGATCTTCATCTGTGTCGGCGTGGCCTTCGCCATGGCCTTCACCGACTACGACGCCATCCACCGCTGGCTGAACTACGTCGCCTACGAGCCCCTCGGGCAATCGCAGATTCAGTACGTGCCCTTCGGTGGCCTCCGGGACGGGCAACTCTGGCGCCTGATCACACCAACCTTCGTGCATGCCGAGCTGAAGGGCTTCGGGATCTTCCACCTCTTCTTCAACATGTACTGGCTCAAGGACCTCGGCTCGATGGTCGAGCGAAACCAGGGGGCACTCTTCCTGATCTTCTTCGTGATTGCGGTGAGCCTCGTGGCCAATACGGCCGAGTATGTCTTTGGCTCGCCGCTTTTCCATGGCTTCTCCGGCGTGATCCTGGGTCTCTACGGGTACATGTGGGTCCGGGCGAAGCTCGAGCCCTCCAGCGCCTACGCCATCCCGCAGTCCTGGGGGCTGTGGCTCATCGGCTTCTACCTCGCGGGTCTCTTCGGCCTCTTCCCGGGCGTCGCGAACTGGGTGCACTCGGGGGGCCTCGTCACCGGAGCGCTCTTCGGTGCCATCGCTGCGACGCGCTCCAAGTCGAAGTCGCGGCGGGGCCCGCGCTGAACTCCCTCCGTAACCCGCGGGCGGTCGCGGCGCTGCTGACCCTCTCGGTCGCCCTGGTCTTCGCGGGGGGCCTCGGCGGGGGCTTCGTCTGGGACGACCACGCCCTCATCGAGGACGACGCATACCTACACAATCCGGCCGAATTGCCTCGGGTGATCACCCGCGCGTTCTGCGACATCTCGAAGGCATGACCTACGCCATGAAACCCCGGATGCACGCCCCTGATGCGGATGCCATGCTGGAGGCGATGGGCGTCACGAGAACGAGGTCTCCTGCAATCCCCGGGCTCGTTGGGTTTCTTGCGGCTATGCTCGCGATCCCCCTCGGGGCCATGGGCCCGGCGCCGGTGGCCCACGCCCACGGGCGGTTCCCAGCCACGGGAGAGGTCGCTTTTCATCCGACCGACCCGGACGTGATCCTGCTGCGAACCACCTTCGGCCTGCTCGCCACGGACGACGGGGGAGGCGTCTTTCGGTGGGTCTGCCCTGCTGCCTTCGGGGCACGAATGACCGAAGACCCCCACGTGACCATCGCCGCCGACGGCAGCTTCGTGGTCGGCCTCTTCGACGGCCTGAGCCGCGGCACCGGGGGCGGCTGTGACTGGGATTTCCCGTCGGCAGAGCTCACCGACCGGGTCGTGATCGACGTCACGCGAGCTAGTGACGGCACGCTCTACGCGCTCACCTCCGACGGCGGCGCACCCAACGGCGTGCACCGGAGCCTCGACGAAGGCCTGACCTGGACCGCCACCGACGCCGCCATCGACTCGATCCTCTTCGAGACGATCCGCGTTGCGCCGTCCGACCCGAGCCAGGTCTACCTGACCGGCGCCTATCCGCCGACTGCCGACACCCCGCGGCGCCCCTTCGTCTATCACTCGGCGGACGGCGGCGTCACCTGGGACTCCGTCGCGTTCAGCGACTTCCGTGCCGACGACCGGAACGTCTACTTGCTCGGAGTCGACCCGACCGATTCGGGCCGCCTCATGGTCCGCGTACGCGGCGACTTCGGCGACCGGGTCTATGTGAGCGAAGACTCGGCGCAGACCTTCACCGAGGGCATCTCGGTCGGCGAGGTCGACGCCTTCGCCTGGTCCACGGACGGCACGACGGTGTGGCTCGGCGGACGAACCGCCACCGGCCTCCATCGCTCGGACGACGGAGGGCAGACCTTCTCGGTCATCGACGCCGACCTACGCGTCGGCTGCCTCGGGCTCCGGGGGTCCGAGCTCTTCGTCTGCGCAGACAACTACGAAGACGGCTACGCCTTCGGACGCTCGACCGACGGCGGCGCGACGATCACCCCGATGCTGCTCTTCGCCGACGTCCCGGGCACGGTCATGTGCCCGGCAGGCGCCGCGACCCCCGCCGCCTGCGAAGGAGACCTCGCCGACCTCCTCCTGGACCTCGGCCTCGACGACGACGCGGGCTTGTCCGACGGCGGAGGATCGGGGAGCGACGGAGGGCCCGAGGACGCAGCGGCCGATGGTGGCGACGGGGGTGTGACAGAACCGGCGTCCGGCGGATGCGCTTGCGGCACGGCGGCTGGGAGTCACCGCGGCCCAACCCCGGGTCCCGCCCTGGCCCTCGGTTTGCTGATCGTTTTCGCGTTCTTCGGCCGACGGCGCCGTCCGTGACTCCTCTCAGAGGGTGCCTCGACCCGGGCCGGGTGCCGGGCTAGGCTGCGCTCCATCCCCGGGGGGTTTCCGTGGGGTTGGAGGCGGTAATGAAGAGCTCGTTCATCGGAGCCCTAGCTCTGGCGCTCATGGCGATCGCGGCCCCGGCCCTCGCGCAGGACACGCGAGACCAGGCGCGACAGAACTTCGGGACGGGAGTCGAGGCCTTCGAGGCCGGGCAATACGAGTCCGCCCTGACTTCGTTTCAGGAGGCCTACCGGCTGGCGCCGCACCCGAGCGTGCGCGTCAACATGGCCAACTGCTACGAGCAACTCCAGCGTCCTCTCGAGGCGATGTTTCACTACGAGCACTTCCTGCTCGAGTCCCCGGACGCTCCGCCTGCCCAACGGGCCGAGGTCGAAGAGGCTCTCCTTGGCCTGCGGGGAAAGGTCGGCGAGGTCACGGTCCGGGTGGTACCCGACGGGGCGTTGGTACGCATCGACCAAGCGGAGGTCCGCCGAACGCCCATCCTCCACGCGATCCGCATGGTCCCTGGGAACCATCTCCTCGAGGTCCGCGCCGAAGGCTATCAGTCGGTTCGACGAGAATTCATCGTCGAAGGCGGGCAGCCCGCCGGCATCTCCATTCGTCTCGAGCGCGGTGAAGACACGGTGGCGGAGCCGCTCCCGGCGGTTACGGCCGTCGCCCCGGCGGAAGA
This sequence comes from Deltaproteobacteria bacterium, assembly GCA_019312705.1. The sequence goes on along the minus strand of JAFDCW010000035.1, from coordinate 2,559 downwards.
GGGCGCGACGGTCGGGCCGGAGCCCGAAGCAGCAGAGTCGGGAGACGACCTGGGCCAGAGTCGGGAGACCACAGAAACCATCGCTCCCTCGGACAGCGGAGGAGGCTACGCGCTCACTACCCCGACGATCATCGCCGGAGCGGCGACCGGAGCCTTCCTCGTCGCCACCGTGGTCACCGGCATCGTGGCCCTCGGCGCCAACGGCGACTTCGACGACGCCGTCGCGCGCAGCAACGACCCCTCGCTCTCGGGCCGAGAGCGGGCCCAGGCCCGGCAAGACGGTCTCGACGCCCAGAGCCGCGCCAATACGCTCTCGACGCTGACCGACGTCTTCCTCGTGACGACCATCGTCGGTGCCGGCGCGACAACGGCGCTCTTCTTCCTGACCCAGCCAGACGGCGAAGAGCAGGCAAGCCGGGGGCCCCGCCTGCGCGGTGCGATGGCCGCGGCCACCCCCGACGGCGGCGCCATCGTGCTCTCCGGCGAGTTCTGAAAGGGCCGCGATGCCCTCCGTGCCCAACATGACGTCTTCGCAAGTACCGTTCGCCGCCCTTCTCCTCCTCATCCTTGCCGCGGCGGGGTGTAGTGCCCTCGTCAATCCCGACGAGGGGCGTCTCGGAGGCGACGACGGTGGCACCGTTCGAACCGACAGCGGGACCGGGGACGCCGCAATAGACGACGACGCCAGTCGGCCCGATTCGGGAAACCTGGACGCCGGCTCGGACAGCGCTCCGAGTGACGGCGGGACCGATGCGAGCGTCATCTGCGCGGGGGGCTGCGACGACGGCATCGACTGTACCAACGACAGCTGCGTCGCGGGCACATGCATGAGCGTGCGGTCCAACTCGCTCTGCCGTCGGGGAGAACGCTGCGACGCGACGCTCGGGTGCGTGCGATCGCGGTGCATGGACGACAGGGATTGCGACGACGGGCTCTTCTGCAACGGCGAAGAGCAGTGCGACCGCTCGGATCCGGGAGCTGACGATGTCGGCTGCCTACCCGGAGACGCTGTGACCTGCGACGACGGTGCAGGGTGCTCCAGTGAGGCCTGCGACGAAACGACCGACGCCTGCGAAGTGACCCTCGACGACGCAGCGTGCAATGACGGCGTCGACTGCAGCGCCGACACGTGTGCGCCGGGCGCCGACGGCGCCGACTCCGACGGTTGCGTCAACACCGCCGACGATACGCTCTGCGACACCGATTTCTGCATCGTCGGCCGCCGTTGCAACCTGTCATCGGGGGGATGCACCGGGGGGACCGCGCGCGACTGCCGAGACGGCAACGCGTGCACCGTCGACAGCTGCGACTCGGCGACGAGCTCGTGCATCAACGCCCCCCGCGACGATGACGGCGACGGCTTTGCCACCGAGTCCGAGGGCTCGATGATGTGCACCGGCGGAACGGACTGCGACGACGACAACGCCAGCGTTCATCCCGGCGCCACGGAGTTCTGCAACCGCCGGGACGACGACTGCGACGGTGTCGTGGATGACGGCTGCATCTCCGTCGCCGATACGTGCGCGGACGCCGAAGGCCTCCCCATCGCCGTTGGAGGGGGAACCGTGACCGTACGCGGAACCCTCGCCGACTTCGATTCGGACTATGAGACGCCGTGCGGGAGAGCCGGAGGCCGCGACGCCGTCTACTACGTCGATGTCTCGACCAATGTGGACCTCTACATCGACACCCTCGGCAGCGCGGCCGACACGGTGGTCTCGGTCGCCACGAGCTGCGACCTCACGGGCTTCGCGGAGCTCGGCTGCGACGACGACATCGACCAGGGCCGAATGATGGCGAGCCGAATCTGGGTGCACCGGTTCAGGCCGACGACCATCGGCTCCACCCGTCGGCTCTACATTCTGGTGGACGGATACGACTCATCGACCAACGGCGCCTTCCAGCTAAACGTGCGCGCCGAGCTCGCGACCGGCGACAGCTGCGGCGCGCCGATCGACATCTCCGGGGGAGGCAGCCTCATCGGCTTCCTCACGCCCTCGGTCTTGCCGCTCATCGGGCCGAGGGGCTCCTGCCAGCCGAGCGGTTCAGGCGCTGACCTCCAGGCGGTCGCCTCCTTTCACGGCCCCGGTGACGGCAACGCGCGTTTCGACGTTTACTCGGACGACTTCGACCCGGACGTCTACGTACGCGCGGCCCCCTGCGCATCGGGGACCGAGATCGCCTGCGTCGCTGGCGCCGGGGGCGGTGCAGCGGGCTTCTTGTACCGAACGCGGCTCGACACCACGACGACCAGCGGCAGCACCTACTACCTCTTCGCTGACGGGGCGGCCGGCGGCGATTCGTACTGGGTGAGCTTCGAGCCCTAACAAGAAGGCGCCGCGAGGGCGGCCCGAGGCGCTAACAAGAAGGCGCCGCGAAGGCGGCCCGAGGCGGCAGCGCGCCGGAGGCCTCAACAAGAAGGCACCGCGTAGGGCGGCCCGAGGCGGCAGCGCGACGCAGTCGCGCAGAGCCGAAAGGCCGACCGCAGCGGCGCCGGCAGTGCGCAGTCGTGCAGAGCCGACAGGCTGACCGTAGCGGCGCCGGTAGTACCGCGCCGCT
>JAFDCW010000498.1 GCA_019312705.1 Deltaproteobacteria bacterium | reverse complement strand
GCGGTCCGACCGAGACCTCCTGGTCCCACAACCAATCGGAGATGAGGGGGAAGGTGGTGAGCACCAGGGTGGTCACCATCATCGCGACGAGGATCCAGTTGTTCAGCAAGAACGCGAACTCCCGACTCATCAGGGATTCGATCTTGTGCACGGCCTGGAGTTCTTTCCACCGCCAGACGATGAGGGACGTACAGCCAACGGCGAGGACCGCCATGTACCAAACGAAGTAGACGCCGATGTCGCTCTCTGCGAAGGCGTGCACGCTCGCGATGAGACCCGAACGGGTCAGGAACGTGCCGAAGATCGTCATGAAGAAGGTGAGGAAGATCAGGAAGATGTTCCACCCCTTCAGCATCCCGTAGCGCTCCTGGATGATGACCGAGTGCAGGAACGCGGTGCCCACGAGAAAGGGCATGAACGAAGCGTTTTCGACAGGGTCCCAAGCCCAGTAGCCGCCCCAGCCGAGCTCTTCGTAGGACCAGAGCGCGCCGAGGAGCAGACCGCAGGAGAGGAAGAGCCAGACCATGAGCGTCCACTTGCGGATGGCGAGCAACCACTCGTTGTGCAGTCGCCCGGTCACGAGGGCCGCGACGGCGAAGGAGAACGGCACCGCCCAGCCGACGAATCCCATGTAGAGGGTCGGCGGGTGGATGATCATCCAGTAGTTCTGGAGCAGCGGGTTGAGCCCTTCGCCGTCGAGGGGCGTCGATGCCGGCGTCATGGCGAAGGGGTTCGCCGCGAAGAGCATCAAGATCTGAAAGAACGCGATGATGCTCATCAGGGTCGCGATGACCCACGGCTGGAGCTCGGTGAAGCGCCCCTTCATCCAGCGCACGCAGGCCGCGGACCACCCCGCGAGGAGGAACGACCACCAGAGAAGAGAACCGTCTTGGCCGCCCCAGAGCGAGGTCACCAGGTACCACCACTCCATCGACCGGTCGCTGTAGCGGGCGACGTACCGGATGCGGAAGTCGTGGGTCTGGAACGCATACGCGAGCAGGCAGATGCCGAGCGCCACGAGGGCCGCGGTCGCATAGGCGCCGTAGCGGGTGGCCCCGAGCATCTGGGGACGCCCGCGGCCAGTCGCTACGCCGATCGCGAAGGTGTAGGCCGCGGCGACCAGGGTCGCGGATATGAGGAGGGTACCTAGGAAGGGGACGTCGATGGCGGGCATGGTGCTGGCGGCACCCCCTGGCGCCGAAGGGGGGTCTCTAGTGGCCCGCCATCGCGACGGCAACCGCCAGAATGTGGCAAATTTGGCCTATTTAGGGGGTTTTGGCGCGGGATCCGCTACTCGGCGCCAGCCTGAAACGCAAGGGACCCGCAGCGATGCTCCGAAGCCGAGTCTGTAAGGAGAGCGTCGAGGCGCAGGTGCTCTCCCCGGATGGTGGAGATGGAGTGGTCTACGATCACGAAGACCTGGGTGTTTTCGTGTGCCCCGTCCATGCCTTCGGCGGCCCGGAAGCCGCTGCGTCCACGATAGGCCGCGACGACCTCCGTGCCGGTCTCGTCGAGGAGGTCGACCTCGAGGACGGGGTTGTCGGGGGAGAAGACCGCCTCGGGGTCGCCGGGATCGATCCCGGAGACGCGGACGGCGAGGGCGAACATCGCCGAGCCCTGGGGGCCGATGACCGGGGTGAGCCGAGCGTCCGCGGGGAACGCTTCGAAGAACGCGGCCGTGCCGACCTCGCCGCCGGTGCACGGCACACCGAAATCGTCGATGCAGCGCCCGAACGAGAGCCCGGCGGCGGCACGGCAAGCTTCGAGGACCGCCGGGTCCAGGTCGCCGCCGAGGACGCTCATGCCACCGCCATCCACCGATGAGCTCGAACCGCCGTCACACGCCGGCCCGAAGAGCAGACCGGCGAACAGAGACAACACGACGAACGGCTTCATGGGACCTCCACTCGAATCCATGACTCGTACTCGCTCGGCGGTCGCCAGACCATGACCGAAAAAGAGGCGCCGCTGACGTTGATCGAGCGCAGCACCAATCGATCGCCTGGGACAACATCGGGGTCGTTGCCGGTAACTCGCCGTACGAAGGGGTTGTAGCCGCTCGATCCGGGCTCGTCGTCGGTGACCTCCGCGATGAGGAACTCTTCGCCGTCGTGCTGCACGACAAGTTGGTGCAGGGCGACGCTTCCGTCCACGTCGAAGTTGGGCACATAGAAGACGACGTCGCCGGTGATGTCGGCGCAGAGGGTCGCCGTGAACTCGGCGAAGGCGCCTGGTCCGACGAGGAAGTGTTCGCCGTGCACGATATCGCTCGGGCCGAGGGGCCGGGGGCTGATGCCGGGCTCCCAGTAGCTCGATTCGTCGGGGCCCATGAAGTGCTCGTCGTCGCAGAGCTCCGAGTCCGTTTGCCCGGGCAAGACCTCATGAAGAAGCGGCCAGGTGCCGTCCCGGAGAGGCGGGGCCTCGTGGCCTTGGACGAAGAGGCGGTGATAGCCAGGGCCAGAGATGCCGGCGCCGGGGCACTCAATATCCACCGCAGAATCGGTCGGACCCGCATCAGGGACGTCGTCGGTCCCGCACCCTAGAGCCAGGAAACCGAAGACGAAGGACCCGAATTGCAGCGCCAGGGGGCCTCGCCGGCAAGCTATCGACATCGAGGACAATTTTGCGAAAGGGGCTCGATGATGATTGATCTGCGTCAAGTATGCGGTCCGCGGCGACGGCATCGTCAGAAGATGGAAAAGCTTGCCGCGGTCTCGATTCTGACCCTCGTCATCGTGCTCGTGGGCTGCAGCACCACGCCGGACGCCTGGAGCATCGAGCACGAGGTCGCCGAGGCGGCGCTCCTCTCGGTGCTCGCCACCGACCTCGGGGTCTATGTGGTCGGAGCCGACGACGGCGAAGGCCCCGTCGTGCTGCGCGGCCAAGCGGGGGCCGAGGGCGAATGGGAGCGCCTCTGGACCGGCGACCGGGGCGACCTCTGGTGGCTCACGGAAGAAGCCGACGGAAGCATCCTGATGGGCGGCGAAGGCGGCCGCATCCTTCGCTACGACCCCGACCGGGGCACCTTCGAGGGCTACGTGACCCCGCGGGCGGTGACCATCTTCGGCGTCTGGTCCGGCCCGGACGGCACGGCCTACGCGGTGGGCGGAGACATCAACGTCGAGACCGCCCGGGGCGAGCTCTGGATCCGCCTGGACGGTGAGTGGGCCCGAGATGATCGCGTGCCCGGCGAATGGCTCGACGCCGCGCTGATGTTCAAGGTCTGGGGCTCGAACGCCAACGACGTCTGGGCCGTCGGCGAGGGCGGCACCGTCCTGCACTTCGACGGTACGACTTGGGAGCAGATGACGGCTCCGGTCTCGACGCGCCTGCTCACGGTGCACGGCAACAGCACCGACGGCCCCGTCATGGTCGGCGGCGCCGGCAACGGCGTCTTGCTCGAGATGAGCGGAGGCACGCTCACGGACCGCATGCCGCCCTTCATGCCCGGCGCCAACGGCGTCTTCGTCGAGCAGTCGGGGACCGCGTGGGTGGTCGGCAACCAAGGCACGGTGCTTTCGCGCGAAGCCGGCGGCGAGTGGCTGGTCGACGAGACCACCCCGACCCGCCTCGACCTGCACGCCATCACCGTCGACGACGAGGGCGCGGTTTGGGCCGTCGGCGGCGCCCTGCTCTCGCCGCGCTTCGATCAAGGCATTGTGGTTCGCCTCGGGCAGTGAGCGACGCGGGCAAGCCTCCCGCTAGATTTCGAAGCAGTAGAGCCTGGCGGCTGCCTACCGGGTGGTGAAGGTCCACTCGAGGTCGACAGAACCCGTGACGTGAACGCGGTAGGTCGTGCCAGAAGCGAGGGGATCGTAGGCGTACATAAGGTATTCGCTCGTCAGCAACGCCGAGTCGCTCGGGGTAATCCACACATGATCGATCGGCGTCGCGTCACCGTCGACGGTGAGGGTGTGGGTGGTGAGGGAGCCGTTCACGAAGACTGTGATCGGGTAGCCGCTCGGCCAACCCGTTGGGGGCGCCGGGGGCGGAGGACCCTCGCGGCCGCTGAACGAAGGGGGCACGCCGGTCTGGTTTGCATAGGGGTAGACCGCCGTCGTATCCGACGGCGTCGAGGGACCGCGGCCGAAGTCCATGGTGTCGCAGGACGAGCCGCCGCCGGAGGCACCCCCGTAGCCGGCGTGGCGGATCCACGGCGAGAGGACCGGCGTCCGGTGCCAGACCGAGTCGATCCACCCCCGAACGGCGCTAGCCCCATTGTTGATGAAGTGCATGTCCTCGAAGGCCGGCGAACCCGTGTATCCGGCGAAGCGCATGCGCGTGCTGAAGCGTTCGCCGGTGAACCCGGGGCACCCCATGATCTCGGAGTGGGACGCCTGGCACGCGGAGCCCCCCCCCACGTAGTAGTCGCAGTGGTTCTGAGCCGCGGTGTTGATCTCCGTGACCATCTCCATA
>JAFDCW010000497.1 GCA_019312705.1 Deltaproteobacteria bacterium | reverse complement strand
GCGAGGCCGATGATCAATCCACCGGCGAGGGACAACATGGGGGTGAAGCTCTCCATCCCCCCAAACCTAGCACCGCTTCTACCGACGCCCCAACTGCCGACCGGATGACTGAAGATACGCGCCCCGCGGCGAGGCTAGGATGAAATGAAGAAACGGTCCCCGCCTGGCCTGTTTCAAGGGGTCAACCGCGACCGGTGAGGGTGGCGCGGAAGCGTCTGCCCTTGATGCGGCCTTTGTTGAGGGCGCTGACCGCATCCCGGCCCACGGCCCTCGAAACAGCCACATAGGAAAGGCGGTCTTGGATCTCGATCTTACCGATGTCGGTGCCATCGAGACCTCCGGCATCGCCGGTCAGGGCGCCGAGGATGTCGCCGGGGCGCACTTTGTCCTTTCGGCCGCCGCTGATCAGGATCGTATGCATGGGCGCTGGCCTCGCGAAGGCCTTGGCGTGGGCCACGAGCCCTGGGTCTTTGCGCGCGTCGCGCTTCACTCGTTCGATCGAGGTGCCGGTCAGCTCTTCGATCTCCCGGAGCCTCGGCTTGTCGCGGCTGGTAATGAGCGAAACAGCGAGCCCCTCTTTGCCCGCCCGGCCGGTCCGGCCGACCCGGTGCACGTAGACTTCGGGCTGGGTGGGCATCTCGTAGTTGATGACCAGGTCGAGGTCTTGCACATCGATGCCGCGTCCCGCGACGTCCGTGGCGATCAAGAGGCGCACACTCTGGTTCCGAAAGCGCGCCAGCACCTGGTCCCGTTCGAACTGGTCCAGGTCGCCGTGAAGGCTATCCACGCTCGCCCCCGAAGACGCCAAGGCCCGCTCGAGTTCGGCCACCGTCGCCTTCAGGTTGCAGAAAATGAGCGCCGACTCATGAGCGTACTCGGCGAGCACCCAATAGAGCGCGGACAGCTTCTTGTCGCGCTCGGCCAGGAGCGCGAGCTGACGGATCTCTGCCGGCTGCTCGCCGTCGTCAATCGTCACGCGCACCGCGGCGTTCTGATGGGCGCGACTGATCGATTCGATCGTCTCCGGAAAGGTCGCTGAGAAGAGCACGGTCTGGCGCTTCTTCGGCAACGCCCGGAGAATCTTCTCCATGTCGGCCTGAAAGCCCATGTCGAGCATACGGTCCGCCTCGTCGAGGACTACCGTCCCGATGCCACTAGGATCGAGGGTGCCGCGGGTGAGGTGGTCGAGCAGCCGACCGGGGGTCCCCACCGCGATATGCACTCCGCGCCCGAGGGAGTCCGACTGGGGCGCGAAGGGCTTGCCCCCGGTGAGCGTCAGTACGACGAGCCCATCGTGCTTGCGCCCCAACTTTCGAACTTCCCGGGCGACCTGCTCGGTCAGCTCCCGGGTCGGGCAGACGATCAACGCCTGGAGCGACCGTGACGACAGGTCGAGGCTATGGAGAATCGGAAGCGCAAAAGCCGCGGTCTTGCCGCTCCCGGTCTTCGATTGACCGATCAAGTCCTTGCCGGCGAGCAGCACGGGGATGCTCTGTACCTGGATAGGCGTCGGCGTCGCGTAGCCGAGCTCCCCGACGACCGCGAGGAGCGTTGGAGACAGGGCGAGGGAGGCGAAGTCGGTTGGCACGGGGCGAGCGTAGCCCGCGAAACGGGATAAACAACGTCGCGGTCCAAGTTGCCAGCCAAGTTGCCAGCCAAGTTGCCAGGACAGGGATCGCCCGATTGTCGTAACCTCCTGGCCCATGAGCGACATTGGAACCATCACGGAGCTCGAGCCCGAGGACGGGCTTGGCTGGATCGAAGTTGGCAACGGCGACCGGATCCGCTTCGGCGGCACCGCCTGCAAGGGCTTCGTGCCAGCGATCGGCATGACCGTGGAGGTGCATGGCACAAAGCCCGGATTTCGCGGCACCGTGAAAGCCACGGAGGTCACGGAGGTGAAGGGCGCGGGTGCGAAGACTGGCATGAAGGTCGTAGGCGGGGCCCCCGGGGCAGCGGCGCCAGCCCCGCGGACCAATTTGCATAAGCTGCAAAGCGCAGGGCTCCGGGCCGACGACCTCTTGCTCGCCCTCCTCGGGCGGGCCGACGTCGACGACACCTTGCACCAAGATCTCGAGGCGCTGCACTTCGAGGTTCAGCCGCAACTGCCGGCGGGCCTCGCGTGCGATAACCCGTGGCTCTACGTCGTCGCCATGGACGGCGGCGGCAACGCCTATGGGCTCTATACGCATCCCCTGCTCGCTGAGCACCTGCCGCTGCCGTGGGTTTTCTGGGACCACGAGGACCAAAGCGTGAAGTGCCTCGCCGCCGACACGGCGACCTTCCTGCAAGGCATGCTCGCGACAGCCCGCCCAGCCGGGGTCGACCCGGCGGTCATCCAGCGCGCCCACGGGACGCTGGTCAAGGTGGGCATGCCCGACGCCCAAGGCCAGGCCTTCGGCGACGGCGAGGAAGTGAACTGGTTGCCCCCCGGCGACGACGCGCTGCGCCCCCTCGACCAATACCTCGCCGAAACGGACGGCGGCGAAATGGAACGCGGGCTGCTCGCCTATGCGTCACGACGTCGAGACGCCCAGGCCAAGGAGGCCCTCTACGCGCTCTACGAGACCTGGCAGTGGACCGTCCCCGGCTGAGTCAACCGTCGTTCATGACGTACTGGTCTCGGAGCGCGTAGACGCGATCGTTCCAAACCCGGTCGTAGACTGCTCGGTCGGTGACGGGCTTCCTGATCATCTGGAGGCAGGCATGCATCTGGGCACTGGTGCTGTTGTGCTTGCCGTGCAGCGCCAAGGCGTACTGGGAGAAGTCGCGCACGAGCACATCGAAGATGAGCTCGACCTCGTCGTCGCTCAGGACATCGGGGTGCAGGTTTCGGTACTCGATGATGAGCTGACCGTAGGCGACGAGGGTGAAGAGCTCGCCGAGGGACAAGAGGAAGCCGATGTCCCGGGCCTGGTCCCGGGAGGCCTCAGCGTCGGCGGCGGACGTCATCAGGAACCCCTTGAACACGGCGATCTGCTCTTTCATCACGTTGACGTTCGGCAGGTCGCAGCTGTCGTAGGCGAGGTTGTAGTCGTGGAACTGAATCTGGCCGAGGCCCTTGGTCGGGCCCTGGTCGAAGAGGAAGTCGTCGTTCTGCGGTGCGTCGACGTGGCCTATCTCCGGAAACTCCCCCGGCATGAAGAAGTAGTTCTTCATGAACTTGATGATCAGGGCCATGTTGACGTGCACGGTGCCTTCGAGCTTCGGCAGGGCACGGATGTCCCTCGCCGCCATCTCGAAGAAGCCGTCCTTTTCGAAGCCCTTGGCGGCGATGACGTCCCAGAGGTGGTTGATGACCTCCTCGCCCTGGGTCGTGACCTTCATCTTCACCATCGGCGTGAAGAGCAGGTATCGACGGTCCTCGGCCGACGCGGTGCGAATGTAGTCGGAGGCCCGTAGGGCAAAGACCTTCATCGCCACCAGGCGACTGTAGGCGTCGACGAAAAGTTGCTTCACGTGGGGGAAGTCGGTGACGTGCTTGCCGTAGAGCTCCCTGGCCGATGCGTGATTGATCGCCTCGTAGAAGGCGTGGGTACACATGCCAATCGACGCCCAACCGAGGTTGTACTTGCCGATGTTGACCGTGTTGAGCGCCATGTCCCATGCGTCGCGGCCCGTCGCCAGTATCTCACCAGCCTTCACCGGGTACGCGTTGAGCGCGTATTCGGCGACATAGGACTGGCTGTTGACGACGTTCTGCACACAGTCGTAGCGAGGGTGCTCCGGGTCGGCGACGAAGAACGCAAAGTGCTCGTACTTGTCGGACTCTTGTTGGCCCGGTGCGAGGACCTTGCCGATGGTTGATACGAGGGCCGCCTGGTTGGCGTTACCGATGTAGTACTTCCGGCCGTTGGCCTCGTAGTCTCCATCGGGCTGGGGCGTCAGGCGCATGCCCGTCGAGTAAATGTCGGCCCCGTGTTCACGCTCCGACAGGCCGAAGCCGAAGATGCCGCCGTCTTCCAGCAATTTGGCTGTGCCGGCCTTCACCTCGTCGTTGTCGCTGATCCATATGGGACCGAGGCCGAGGATGGTGACCTGCCAGGTGTACCAATAAGCCAGTCCGTAGAAGCCGAGGATCTCGCTGAACTCGCAGTTTCGATAGGTATCCCAGCGCGCGTCGGCGTTGCCCTCGGCGTGCTGGGACGGCGTCAAGAGCGTCGCGAAGATGCGGTGCTCCTTCTGAAAATCGATGAAGTCCTGGTACCAGACGCGCTCGTGGTCATCCGCCTTGAGCTTGACCCGCCCCTTGGTTTCGAAGAACGCGAGGGTCTCCCGCATGATCTCGCGGGAGCGTTCGTCGGGGTAGGCGCGGGTGTGGTTTTTCGGGTTCAGAAGGATCATCGGCGGGAGCGTATCACCGCACCGTGGTCGCCCGAGGACGCCCCCTAGAAGAAACTCACAGGCAGCGTATGTCCTTCATGA
>JAFDCW010001099.1 GCA_019312705.1 Deltaproteobacteria bacterium | reverse complement strand
CGACGACATCGCGAGCGCCGCGCGACTCGCTCCACGACGTAAAACCCCGAATGTCGGTGAAGAGGATCGTCGTATCGCGGAGCTCGCCGCCCTTCTTGACCTCGACGTCGCCGTTGATCACCTGCTCCGCGATGGCGGGCGAGAGAAGGCGCTGAAAGCGCTCCCGAGTCACCGCTTCGCGTTTGAGCTTGACTGCGTAGAGGCCGTTTTGGATGGCGATCGCCGCCTGGTTGCCGACGTTCTGAAAGAGCGCGAGGTCCTTCTCGGTGAACGCGTTGGCGGCGATTTGCGAGTCGAGGACCAGCATGCCGAAGATTTCTCCGGTATGCAGGAGCGGGACCGCCATAGAAGAGCGAATGCCCTGCATGATGATCGAGTGCGCGCCTTGAAAGCGCGAGTCCACCGACGCGTCGCTCGAGAGGACTGCGGTCTTGTCGCGTAGCACTTCATTGATGATGGTCGTCGACAGAACGACGTCCTCGCCTTCGGGCATGGTCTTCTTAGTGCGCACGCAGCGCGGCCTCAGCTCGCGGTCCTCGTCGAAGAGGAGGGCGACGCCGCGGTCGGCGGGCAGCAACTGAAACGCGCAGTCGAGCAGCTTGCTGAGAATCTTGTCGACATCGAGCTCGGTCCCGATGGCCTTGATGACCTCGTAGCTGACCCGAAGCTTTTCGTAGTCCTTCCGCAGGGCCGCCGAGTCTTTGACCAAGCCTTCGGGAAGAAAGGCCTGTTCGAGGATCGGCTCGAGCTTGGAGCGTATGTGGCTCTCGACCATGCCCGGCGCGATGGTGACGCGGGACATCTTGTGACCGGCCGCGGCCGCCGCTGCGAGGGCCGCGGGATCGGGCAGCGAGCCGCCAGAGACGGGCACCATGCCGAGAGCCGGCGTCACCGGGGAGGCCGGCGCGGGCTGGGGCGCCGCGACATCCATCGCTTCCACCTGGAACACCATGCGGGTGGACCCGAGGGAGATTTCATCCCCTTGACCGAGGACGCGCTCGGATACGCGCTCCCCGTTGACGAACGTGCCGTTGAGGGAGCCCAGATCGATCAGCATCCAGTTTCCGTCGACCTGGTCGACGTGGCAGTGCTCCTTCGAGACGATCCGATCCAGAAGCTGGACGGTATTCTCCGGATGCCGGCCCAGCGTATTGTGGGGCAGGAGCTCGCGCTCCATACGCCCATCTGGGCTAAAAATGATGAGTCGGGCCATGTTGTGGGCGGCCCCATCTGCCCCGGGCAGTCAGGGGCTTGCCCCCGCCCGCAGCCGCTGCTAGCTTGCGCCCCTCTTTTCCTTGGGAGAACTGAATGGCCCGCGTCACTGTGGAAGACTGCCTCGAACACGAGGAAAACCGCTTCGCCCTGGTCGTCCTGGCTGCCCGCCGGGCCCGCCCGTTGCTGCAGGGTGCCCCCGCCCTCGTCGCGAGCAAGAACCGATCAGCGGTCACCGCTCTCCGCGAAATCGCGGCGAAAAAGGTCTATTATAACCGCCCTGTCCGCTCCGCCGTCGAGGAGCACATCGCCGAAGAGAAGATCGTCGAAGCGAACATCGCCGGCGGCTGACCCTCAGCCCTCCCCCAGTTCGACGCCGGCTTTCGCGAGCATCTCGTGCAGCGCGGCGTCGCCATGGGTAGCGATGAACGCGAGATCGGCTTCAGCGTGCGCCGCCGAGCCGTCGCTGTGCGCTCGGCGCAGGAGACGCAGGGTGCCCAGGCGGTCTCCGCTCACGCAGGCGGCCCGGGCCGCCAAGCCCAGCCACGTCGAACGGGTCGCCGGTTCCCCCTCGGCGTGGGCCTCGATGACTCGGGGGTCGACCTGGCCAGACTCGATCAGCGGGATGACCTCGCTCGTCGTTCCTTCGCGGGCGGCGAGGCGAAAGACCTGATCTGCCGACACATCGAGGCCGAGCAAGAGATCGACCGTGTAGCGGATTCGTTCCGCACGGAGCGCGGAGCGGGTGAATCGCAGCAAGTCATCCCACCCTTCGACCGTCGGCTCGTCGGCGAGACGCGCCACCCTCTCCTCCCAGTCGGCCGGGGGCTTCGAGAGACTGGCGAGGAACGTCTCGAGTTCATCGCGCTCGGTACAGCCCTCGCGGCTGAGCAGGGTCCGAGCGAGGCCCGCCGCCTCTCGCGGGCGACCGGCCCGATCGAGGACGCGAAGGTAGTCGACGTGCCGTCCTCCCCGGAGCCAGGCAACGCGTTCGGCTCGGGTGAGCAGGCGGTGGTCGCCTTCGCGTTCGAGCAGGTGGCCGAGAATGCGTTCGAGGGCCCGACGACGGCTCACCTCCGGTGAATCCACGGCGGCCCGAATGGGCACCGGCAGACGCGCTAGAGCCTGTGTCGCTCGGTCGCGGAGCTTCGCGGCATCGGACCACGGCAGTTGCGACGCCCACCCGGCGAGATCCACGTCGCCCCGCACGACGGCCTCGATGAGTGATTCCAGATTGATCCCCCCCGACGTATGCACC
>JAFDCW010000034.1 GCA_019312705.1 Deltaproteobacteria bacterium | reverse complement strand
CGACGAAGCGCGCCTGGTCCTGGGCGACGTGGTAGCGCTCGCTGTAGGCGCGAAGGGGCCGGTCGCGGACGTCTTCCTGGCGAATGCGCCCGAGCAGGTGGTAGACGAGGCCCTCCCGGAGAGCGCCGCCGGCGACGTCCATGCGCTCGAGGCCCAGACGCTGAAAGACCGCCCGGAGGATGGCCACGCCTCCGGGGAGCAGCGGCGCGCGTTCCGGGGCGACGCCGGCGAGATCGATGCGGGCGACGTCTCCGGCGGCGAGGAGAGCCTTCTTGAGCCGGCGCAGGCCCCTGTCGGTCACGCCGTCCTGGGCCCAGCCGTTGGCGCGGAGGATGGAGGCGATGGCCGCGACGGTCCCGCTCGAACCGACGACCTCGGACCAGCCGAGGGCCTGGTAGCGCCGCTCGATGGGGGTGAGTTCGAGGGCGGCCGCGAGCTCGGCTTCTTCGAAGGCCCGGGCCGTAATCCTGCCCTTCGGGAAGAAGCGCGTGAAGGTGACGCAGCCCATGTAGAGGCTATCGGTTTCGAGGGGCTCGAAGCCCTCGCCGATGATGGCTTCGGTACTGCCACCTCCGATGTCGATCACCAGCCGCCGGCGTTCGTCGGTTTCTTCGAGGCCGTGGGCGACGCCGAGGTAAATGAGCCGAGCTTCCTCGCGGCCGCTGATCACCTCGATGGGGTGGCCAAGGGCCTCGATCGCCTCGCGGAGGAACTCCGGTGTGTTCTTCGCTTGGCGCAGCGTATTGGTGCCGACGGCGCGCACGCTCGCGCTGGGCATGTGCAAGAGCCGCTGACGAAAAATGACCAGGGCGCCGAGCGCGCGGTCCTGGACCTCCCGGGTCAGCTGCTTGTTTTCGTCGAGGCCTTCGGCGAGGCCGGTGCGAACACGCATGCGGTCGACGACGTGGATTTCCTGATCGACGACCCGGGCCACCAACATGTGAAAACTGTTGGAACCGAGATCGACGGTGGCGACGGTCGCCCCTGGGTCTCTGTCCTCCGGCACCTCTTGGGACGAGGCCGGGGAGACCTTGTCGGATGAATCGCCGGAAGGAGGGGGCTCCACGCTCTTGAAGTAGCACCCGAAAAAATTACGGGCAACGTGCCTCGGGCGCCTTTGTTCCAGGCCTCGCCGGGGCGTTGCCGGCGACGCCGTGACAGGGGCAGCGCCTTCCGGTAAGAACGCCCCACGGTGCGGCCTTCCTTCGCCATCTTCGCCCTATGCACGGCCCTGGCGGTCTTCGCAGCATTGGCTTGCTCCGACCAATCACCGACGGACGGGCGCTCTCGGGACGAGGCAAATGCTTCGCCCAACTCCGAGGGCTCCCGGCCCTCGTCCGAGGGCCCCGGCGGGGAGTTCGGCGTCAGTGGCGAAGGCGCCACGGGCGGGGCGGGATCTCCAGAAGCCCAGCTCTCGGACCTGGATCGCGAGTACCCCCTGCACGGCCTCGTCACCGGGCTACAGCTGCGGGTACGGCGGGCCCCGGGCCCCGAGGCCGAGATGGTCGGCTGGCTGCGTATCGGGAACCGGGTGCGCCTGGGTACGAGGTCTACCCGCAGGGCTTCGCCTGCGCCGGGCAGGGCATCGAGGTCGCCGAAGCACCGCCCGAAGGCGACGTCGCGGTCCCTCCGCCCTCCCGGGAAGAGGCCCTCCCCTACCAATACTGGTTCGTCAAAGACGGCATGGTCCCGCAGTTCCACCAGCTCCCCAGCCGGGACGCCCAAAGGGGCGCCGCCGAGCTCTCGGAGCGCGTGCTCGAGCTTCGTCGCGGGGAGCACGATGCCCGGGCGAGCCGCGTTCTCGCCGGAGAGATCTCCGGGGAGCCCCAAAAGCCGGCCGCCGTGCATCGCTTCCTCGACCGCGGTTTCTTCGTCGCCGGCCTCGGCAGTGAGGTACGCGCCAACCGACGCTTCGTACGCACTGTGCGCGGCCGCTACGTGCGCCAGTCCCAGCTCATCGAACGCACAGGCTCGGAGTTCACCGGTATCGTGCTGGACGAAGAACGAACACTGCCCATCGCATGGGTCGTCCGAAATACGGAGCTGCGCATGCGCCGTGAGCGTCACGATGGAGAGGTCGTCTACGTACGCGACGTCGACTCCGAGCCCCTCGAGCGCCACACCGTCGTCGATACTTGGCTCCGTCGTGAGAACGTAGACGACCAGGTGATGCACGTCCTCGAGGGAGACCGCTATGTGCGCGAGTGGTTTCTGGCGGTGGCCGAGGCCCGGGAGCGCCCCCGGGGCGTGGGCCCGGACGAACCCTGGGTGCACGTGGCCTTGGGCCAGCAGACCCTCGTGCTCTACGAGGGCGACCGGCCGGTCTTCGCGACCCTGGTGTCGAGCGGCCAGGAAGGCTTCACGACCGAGACGGGGCTCTTCACCATTCGGCAGAAGTTCGTTGCCGACTCGATGTCGAACATCGGCGATGGAAATGACGAGCGGTACAGCATCGAGGACGTGCCCTGGACCCAGTACTTTTCCGGGTCCCTGGCCCTGCACGGAGCGTTCTGGCACGACCGCTTCGGCCTGACCCGGAGCCACGGCTGCGTAAACCTCTCGCCCCACGACGCGCACCGAGTCTTCGACGCCCTCTGGCCCCACGTCCCCGAAGGGTGGCTCGGGGTGACGACCGAGGCCGGGACCTTCGAGGGCAGCCACGTATTGGTGACAGAATGAGCAAGAACGAGATCAAGATCGTCTTCGTCTGCCTCGGCAACATCTGCCGCTCGCCGACCGCCGAGTTCGTCTTTCGCGACCTCGTCGAACGCGAGGGGCTGACGAATCACCTGCTCATCGAGAGCGCCGGAACCGGCGGATGGCACGTCGGCGAGTCGCCGGACCGCCGCTCCGCCGCCGCGGCCAAACGCCGAGGCGTCGAACTCGGGGGTGCGGCCAGGCAGATGCTCGCCGCCGACTTCGCACGCTTCGACTACGTCATCGCGATGGACGCGGACAACGTGCACAACCTCGCGCGCCTCTCACCGAGCGCCGCCGCGAAGAGCCAAGTGCACCTGTTCCGAGACTTCGACCCTGATTCTCCGAAAGGTTCAGAGGTTCCGGACCCGTATTACGGCGAGGGCGGATTCGACAAAGTCTTCGACATCTGCCAGGCGGCGAGCGTCGGGCTGCTCGCGTTTCTGCGCGAAGAACACGGATTCTGATTGTTGGAAACGGGCACTACGGCATGAGCGTCTGGACCACCGTCGGCAAAGCCTTGGGCAGCGCCGTGACGAATCGGCGCAGCCTCCCCGGCGGCGATATCAACGAGGCGTGGGCGGTGAGCCTCGCCGACGGGCGCGAGGTCTTCGTGAAGACCAACGCCCGAGCCGACGCCGAGATGTTCCCCGCCGAGGCTCGGGGCCTCGCCTTCCTCGACGAAGCGAGCGCGCTGCGTATCCCTGAGGTCCTCGCCGTCAACGGGCGCTTTCTCGCCCTCGAGCTCCTGAAGCCTGGGCCGAGAGTGGCCGACTTCGACGACCGCCTCGGCCGGGGCCTCGCCGCCCTGCACCGAACGAGTCCGGAGGCATTCGGCCTCGACCACGACAACTTCATCGGGCGCCTTCCCCAATCGAATACGCCGGCGGCGCGGTGGGCGGACTTCTACCGCGAGGAGCGCCTCGAGGCTCAACTCCGGATGGCGAGCGATCGGGGCCTCACCGACGCGGCCCTCGGTCGCGACTTCGACGTCCTCTTCACGAAGCTCCAAGACCGCGTCGGCCCACCCGAACCGCCGGCCCGGCTGCACGGAGACCTCTGGGGCGGAAACCTCCACGTCGACGCCGCCGGCTTGCCCGCCCTCATCGACCCGGCCGTCTACGGCGGGCACCGAGAGGTCGACCTGGCCATGATGAGCCTCTTCGGAGGCTTTTCGCAGCGGGTCTTCGAGGCCTACGACGAAGCCTTCCCCCTCGCCGACGGGTGGCGAGACCGCGTGCCCCTCTACCAACTCTACCCACTTCTAGTGCACGTGAACCTCTTTGGAGGGGGCTACGTGGCTTCCGTCAGCCGCGCCCTCGCCGCCGTGAACTGAGCTTCCGCCAGCGATTTCCCGATGATTTGTCCGGGATCGGTCCGGTGAATTTGACGGCTCGGGCCACGGACCGCACTTTGTATGAGTGCGTTCCGCGCCTCTTGCCCCCCGCGTTCGGTCCCTGACGACGACTTTCGGATTCGTCGTGTGCGCCCTCGCCTCCTTGACCTGCGCCGGTCAGCCTGCCGTCACGGCCGCGCCGGCACCGCTGCCGACGCCGGAACCGTCGACCGGCGCCGACGTCGCCCCCGCGCCGCCGGAGCCCGAAGTCCTCGCGGAAGCCCCCGTCGGTCCGGCCTTCGAGCCCATCGACGATGGCGTCCCGGGCCTGCGCATCCCCATCTACGACCCCTCGGGGGTTGCCCTCTCTCACTTCCACGAAGCCCTCCGCCGGGCCGCTGCCGGCGATGGCCAGGCCCGCCTGGCCTTCTACGGGGCGAGTCACGTCGCCGCGGACCTCTTCACGGGCTACCTCCGGACCCAGCTCCAGACCCGATTTGGGGACGCTGGCCACGGCTTCGTACTGCCGGCCCACCCCTGGCGCACCTATCGCCACCAGGGCATCACCATCGAATCGAACCGGCGGCTCTGGACCGGCATCAAGATCCGCGCATCCAGCCTCGACGTCGACCACTACGGCCTGGCCGGAACCGCCGTCGAGACGACCCGAGCCGGCGCCTGGGGCGCCCTCACCACCAGCACCCGGGGCGACCTCGGCCGCAGCGTGAGTCGGTACGACCTCTACTACCTCGCCCAGCCCGGCGGGGGCGCCATCGAAGTCAAAATCGACGGCCAGGCCGTCGAGACCGTGCGCACCGCGGCATCGGCCAAGGGCGCCGGCTACGCCACCTTCGAGGTTGAGGACGGGGCCCATCGCTTCGAGGTCCGCACCGTCGGCAATGGCCCGGTTCGCATATTTGGCGTGGCCTCGGAGCGGACCGAGCCCGGAGTAATCGTCGACACCCTCGGCATCAACGGCGCCCGGGCCCGATACCACCTGCTCTGGGAGGATGAGATGTACCGGGAGCACCTCGCCCGTCGGGCCCCAGATCTCATCACCCTCGCCTACGGCACCAACGAGGCCGGTGACGACGACGTGCCTATCGCCACCTATGAAGCGCGCATGCGCCAGGTGGTCTCCCGGGTCCGGGAGATCGTGCCCGAGGCCTCGTGCCTCCTCATCGGGCCCTCGGACCGGCCGATTCGTGAAAACGGCGACGTCCTCGACCGCCCCCGGACCCTCGAGCTGGTCGAGGCCCAAAAGAGGGTCAGCGCCGAGCTCGGCTGCGGCTTCTTCGATCTGGTCGAATTCATGGGCGGGCCCATGTCGATGGTGGATTGGGTCGCCCACGAGCCCGCCTACGGGGCCCCGGACCACATCCATTACACCCGCCGAGGCTACCTGCGCCTCGGCGAGGCCCTGCATTACGCCCTCCTCCACGGCCTCGACGATGGCCCCCAGGATACTGCCCAGGATGCTCCCCAGGACGGGATAACCTCCGATAATCCCTGATTTTTTCGGCTTTGCTAGCGCCTGCCGCCGGGGCCGGGTAGAACCGGCCGCCGGCCGATGCTGTTCAACAGCCCCGACTACGTCTTGCTGCTCATCCTCGCGGTCGCGGGCTTCTGGTTCTTTGCCCGCTTTGACCTCCGGCTGAATCCGACGGTCGCCCAGGGCGTCCTGGTGCTCGCATGCGCGCTCTTCTTCGTCCGAAGCCCGGAGCGGCTCACCGACCCGGTCACCCTCACCGGCGCCGCGGCGACCGTCGTCCTGGGCTCTTGGCTGCTCGGTCGTCCGTCCCAGGTCCGCATGCTCTTCGTCTTCGGCGTCTCCTGCGCCTTCTACATGGCGTGGCACCCGGCCTACATCTTCCTGATCCTCGGGTCGGCCTTCCTCGACTTCCACGTCGGCCACCAGATCTACAAGAGTTCGTCGGCGCAGCGAAAACGCGCGTGGCTGATGCTGAGCCTCTTGGGCAACCTCGGGCTCCTCGGCACATTCAAGTACTTCAACTTCGCGGGACAGGCGACGGCCGACACCCTTTCGCTCTTCGGCGTCGCTTTCGAGGCGCCGTTCCTCGACGTCCTGCTCCCGGTGGGCATCAGCTTCTACACATTCCAGACCCTCAGCTACACCATCGACATCTACCGGGGCCGCATCATCCCGACCGACGACCCCCTCAAGTTCGCGGTCTTCGTGACCTATTTCCCCCAGCTCGTCGCGGGACCCATCGTTCGGGCGTCGGAGTTCCTTCCCCAACTGGAGACCCCTCCGGCGGTCCGCCGGGAAGAGATCAGCCGGGGCCTCTTTCTGATCGCGACCGGCATGGTGAAGAAGGTCGCCATCGCCGATTACCTATCGGTCAACCTCGTCGACCGCATCTTCGACAACCCCGAGCTCTATACGGCGACCGAGGTCGTTCTGGCCCTATACGGCTTTACTGTGCAGATTTACTGCGATTTTTCGGGTTATACGGACGTCGCTCGGGGCTCAGGCAAGCTCATGGGGCTGAAGCTCCCGGAGAACTTCGACCGCCCCTACCAGGCCGCGAGCCCCGCCGAGTTCTGGCGTCGATGGCACATGACCCTGAGCACATGGCTCCGGGACTACCTCTACTATCCCCTCGGCGGCTCCCGAGTGGGGCCGGCCCGGGCCTACTGGAACCTCTTCCTGACGATGTTCCTGATCGGGATCTGGCACGGGGCATCGTGGACCTTCGTCGTCTACGCGCTGCTCCAAGCCGTCGCCATGGTGGTGCATCGTTTCTTCTATCGGCGCACTTTCTTCGGCACGTCGAAAACCAATCGCACGACCGCCGACCCGTGGCTCATACACGCCGGCAAGGTCTTCGCGTGCATGCAGTTCGTCGTCTTCTCGCGCATACTTTTTCGCGCAACGAGCATCGACAACGCAATGGACGTGACAAGTCGCCTCTTCAGCGGTACGACATCTGTGGCGCAGGTTTCGATGACGGTCTTCTTGGTCCTCGTCCTGTCCTTCGCCGCCCACTACACACCGAAGAGTTGGTTCTCGTCGCTAGAGCAACGCTTCATCGGAACGCCGGCCCTCGGTCAGGGAGCTCTGCTCGCTGTCGTCGCAGGCTTCCTCGCCCTCGTGGCCACCACCGAAGTCGTCCCGTACATCTACTTCCAGTTCTGACCGTCCGCGGTCTTTCAGACCCGACCGCCCGCCCCCGATGAGCACCGCGCCTCGCACCACCCTCGCCCCCGAGACCCGCGCTGCCCTCGCGCAGCTCGCCCTCGTGGCGGCGACCTTCGTCGTCCTCGCCGGGGCCAGCTATGCGGTGCCCCCGGGCACCTCCTTCGGCGACCTCGAGCTCGACCGGCTGGTGCCCTACGCTCCCGGCGACAAGCTGCCCCTGGCCGACCTCTGGGACTGGGAAGACAAAGAATTACCGGCATTTGCAGGTTCCGGCGGCTCCTACCAGGCTCCGGCCCAGATGAGCGCCCGGACCGCCGAGGACGTCGGGTCTGCGGTCGCGGCAAACCTCGGCGTTTCCGACGACCCGCCGCCGCCGATTCCTCAAACGGCCCCCGAAGACGCCCCTCCGGCCGTCCACATCGACCCGAGCGAATACGCGGACCTCGCCGTCGAGATCGAAAACCCGGAGGCCCTGCGCCCCTTCTTCCGAGCCCTCGAGGCGACCGCCCGCCTCGAAACCGGGGCCATCACCCGGATCGGCCACTACGGTGACTCTTCCATCGCGACAGACCTCATCACGAGCACCGCCCGGCGAAACTTCCAGCGCCGCTTCGGCGATGGCGGCCACGGCTTCCACCTGGCCTCCCGGGGCACGATGCCTTACCGGCACCGCAACGTGTTCCATCGGGCCTCCGGCAACTGGGGCCTGCGCATGATCACCATGGGGCAAGATCGCCGAGGCCTCTACGGCTATGGCGGCGTCCAGTACATGCCCCGGAGCGACGCCCGGGGCCTCTACGGGACCGCCGACGAGGGGCACATCGGGCGCAACGTCTCGCACTTCGACATCTACTTCCGCCGAGACCCCCGGGGCGGCCGCCTGCGCTATCGGGTAGACGGCGGTGCCTTCCAACTCCTCGATACCAGCGGAGACGCCGAGGACAGCGTCGAGCGCATCGAAGTCCCCGACGGCCACCACCGCCTCGAGCTTCGAGCCGGAGGCGGAGGGCCGGTCCGGGTCTACGGCGTCGTCCTCGAGCGCGACGGGCCGGGCGTGGTCTACGACTCCCTCGGTCTCGTCGGCGCCCGGGCCCGACGGCTGCTCAACTTCGACGAGGACCACATCCGCAGCCAGATGGCCCAGCGGGACCTCGACCTCATGATCCTGGGCTTCGGGGGCAACGAGGCGGACGACCCCATCCGCTCCACCGAAAACCGCTATGAGCCCGAATTCGCTGCGGTAATCCGCCGCATGCGGGCCAGCCGGCCGGACATGGCCTGCATCATCTTCGCCCCCCTCGACCAGGGCACCCGGGACAATCGGGGCCGGGTCCGCACCATGGAGACCATCCCGGTCATCGTCGAGGCCCAGCGCAACGCCGCCCGGGCCGAGGGCTGCGCCTTCTTCAATACCTACGAGGCCATGGGCGGGGAGGGAGCCATGGGTGCCTGGGTCCGGGCCCGGCCCCGCCTCGCCATGAGCGACTACCGCCACGCCACCCCCGAGGGCTACGAGGTCATCGGTAACCTCTTCTACAAGGCCCTCATCAAGGCTTTCGCCGACGACCTCGCGAGCCGCGCAGGCAGCGAGCCCTGACTCGGGCCCCTGGGGGTGTCAGTTGTCCCGGGCTCCGCCGTCCGCCGGCTCGAAGCTGGCTTTGGCGTCGGGCCAAGGCGCGCGGGATCATGCTAGAAACCGGTCGTGCTTCGCTCCGGCTCTGGGCCTCTGATCCTCACCACCCTGCTCTGGGCGACGAGCTGCGGCTCCAGCACGGGGCTCGAGGACGACCCGATGGAGCTGACCCTGCCCGACGGCGAGGTCCCCGAATGTCGAGACCCCTCGGCCTGCGAAGACGGGGTCTCGTGCACCGTGAACCTCTGCGAGGCCGGGCGGTGCACCCAGGAGATCGACGAGGAGTCGTGCGCAACGGGCTCGGTCTGCCGAACCGGGCGCTGCGACCTCACCGTGGGCTGCGTCAGCACCGCCGTCTCTTGCGACGATGGCGTCGCGTGCACCGCCGACAGCTGCGCCGACCCCGACGGCTGCGCCCATGACCCCGACCCGAGCCTCTGCCCCATCAGCCATCGCTGCGACCTCGTCCGGGGCTGCGTCGCCCAGGCCCTCATTCACGACTCTTCGGAGCTCTACCAGGTCGACCTCCCGAGCGGCGATTTCACCCGCCTGACGAGCCTCCCGGCGCGCCTCACGGACATCGCCCTGGCTTCGGATCGGCGCCTTTATGGGGTGAATTTCGAGTCGGTCTACGAAGTGGACGAGCGCCTAGGCGGGGTTCGGCCGCTTTTCGCGTCCCCCGGGGCCCTCGTCGCCCTCGAGGAGGGGCCCGGAGGAGTGCTCTTCGGGGCGGGGCAGGACGACCGTATCGTCGCCATCGACCGAACGACCGGAGCCGCCGACGTCGTCGCGCGCCTGCCCCCCGGCTGGGTCGCCTCCGGGGACATCGCCTTCGTCGACGGGCGCATGCTCGTGACCACAACCGACGTGCCTTCGTCCGAAACGGGCACCGACCAACTCGCGGAGATCGACCTCGCCGCCGGGACCGCCCGGCTGCTCGGTCCGACCGGATTCCCGTGCATCTGGGCCGTCGCCGCCTTCGGCCCGACCCTCTACGGATTCACCTGCGCCGGCGACCTCTTACGCATCGACCCCTTCACCGGCGCCGCCGAGCGCCTCCGGTCGCTGGGGCTGCGCATCGGCGGCGCGGCGGCCCGATAGGAAGGGCCGCGCCTGCCTCGATGGAGCGCGTCAGTTGCAATAGGGCACGCCGCCGAGCAAGTGCGACCAAACGCCTTCCCAAACATCACACGCGGCCCCGCGAAGGTCCGTGCCCGATTCGGATGGCAAGTCCAGCCAGAGGTGGCCGCCGCGCGCTCGCTCGTAGCGCGGCCAATCGGCCTCGCCCGGAGCCCTCGGTATTCCGTCGTGGGCAAAGGATGACCAGTAGGCCATGACCGTGCGTGAGAGTTCGGCGTCTGGCGCCTCGAAACAGCGGCCGACGTCATCGCAACAGTGAAAGCCCCCCGCGGCGTCGGCGACGCAGCCGGGCTCGGTCTCGGGCGAGGCGAGCGTGCCGAAGACGTAAGGAAGCTCGGCGGAATGGTACGCCCCGAGGCGAAATCCGTCCCCTTGGTCCGCGCGCCCGGCTATCGGAACGTAGCGCCACTCGTAGAGGAACGTCGGCTGACCCGCATCGCGCGCCGCGCGCGCCGAGAGCCGCGTGGGGCAGCCGTACCACTGGTCGCCGATGAGGGAGAGATATGCGTCCCGGGCTTCGTCGTCCGTCGCCGCGGGATAGACCGCCCGGAGCTCGTCGGAGCACGCGCCGAAATTCGCAAGTTCGTCCGTATACCCGGCGAGGGTTTGCACCGTCGGACCCCGGGATAGAAAAAAGAGAGACGCCTCATCCGCCGCAGTCCCGAGTACGAGGGGCACGTCCGCCCCCTCGCCCCGGGCCATCGCGAGGCCCGGCGCAGAAGTCAGCGTGGTGCCGTCCACGTAGCGCGACCACACCACCCCCCGCGCGTCGAAGCCGAGGCTCTGGGGCAGGGCGGCGAGCACGTCGCGGGCCGAACTTGCTCGCATGCATGCGAGTGGATCGGCGGCACCGTCGCAGGCGAGGCCTTCTTCGAGGCGGAGGCCGAGGCAGTCCACGGAGGCACATGGCCAGAGACCGTCGGCATCGAGTTCGGCCCGACTCGGGCAGGTCGGGCCCACCGTCGCCGGACAGCCAGGGTCGGCGATGCGGTGGGGGCGCATGGAGTAGGCGCAGAGTCCGCTCTGCATGATCGCGCCGTTGACCAACCCGTCGGCGAGGGGCGAGGTCAAGAGCTCGCAAACGCTCGCGCCGCCGGCAGACTCGCCGAACACGGTCACCCGCGACGGGTCCCCGCCGAAGTCGACCACGTGCTCGCGAACCCACTCGAGCGCGCGGATCTGGTCCCAGAGCCCGTAGTTCGCCGGCCCACAGCCGGTGCACCGAGCCGCCTCGTCATCGAGGCCATCGTGGCCGAAAACACCGAGGGGCCCGAGGCGGTAGTTGACCGTGACTACGATGACGTCCCCGAATTCAGCGAGGGGCCCACCGTCATAGCTGGATCCGGCACCGTATATGTACGAGCCGCCGTGAAGCCACACCATCACCGGCAGGCCGGCGTCGACTTCGTCAGCGGGAGTCCAGACGTTCAAGTAGAGGCAGTCTTCGCTCTGGCACCACGCGCGGCAGGTGTCGTCGGTGCACGCACTGCACTGGGGAGGCTCGGCACCCCAACTCTCGAGTTGAGGACAGACCGGACCGTTGACCGTCGCGTCACGGGTTCCTTCCCACCCCGCGACGTTCACCGGAGCGCGCCAGCGCAGCTCTCCCACGGGTGCCTCGGCGTAGGGCACGCCGCGAAATACGAGGCGCTCGCCGTCGCGGACGCCGCGCAGCGCGCCGAGGTCCGTGTCGACGATCTCTCGAAGCCTCTGACCCGGTGCAGCATCCGGAGAGGCCGCGTCCGGAGAGGCCGCGTCCGCATCCGTCGCATCGGGCCCCGTATCTGCAACGGGAGCGACGACCCCACCGTCATCGCACGCGGAGGAGGCCAAGAGACCGACCGCAATCAGGGCACATCGAGCCAGCCGCATACCCATGACGTAGCGCGTGGCGGCTCGCACGCAAGGGACCAGGAGACAGGACTCGTGGCGCGGTGGCGGCCGGTGGCGGGCCCGCGTCAACGCCAATGGGCGTCGGGAACCGCGTCGTCCCCGAGGGCGCCCCGGACTCGGGCGGCGGTCTTCGGCGCAAGGACATCGCGGTGCAAGAGCCAACGAAAGGTCTGTTTCAGGACCTCGCGGGCTGGGCGATAGGTCATTCCGAGCTCGCGGATGGACTTGGACGCGTCGTAGACGAGGTGCCCCCCGTCGAGGTCGGCGAGGGCGGTCCGAGTGAGGGGAGCGTCGCAGCCGTCGCGGAGGGCCTTCTTTTCGGCACGACCTGCGAGGAAACGAAGCAAGAAGAGCGGCGGTCTGAAGTTCGCGGGTTTCACGCCGCCAAGCTCCGAGAAGAGCGCAGCGAGCTCCTTCGGCGCGAGGTTGTCGCCTGTCAGCAGATACCGCTCACCGGGCGTGCCCCGTTCGAGGGCTCGGGCATGGCCCTCGGCGACATCCGCGACCGCCGTCGCGCAGAGGTGCAGGAACGCCGGGTCGCCTTGGAGGAGACCGATGATGGCCCGCGTCGCCGGAGTGATTCGGTAGTCCCCGGCGCCGAAGATCCCCGACGGGTTCACGACGACGGCCTGGACGGTCCCCGCGCCGTGAGCTGCGAGGACGCGGCGCTCGGCCTCGACCTTGCCCTGAATGTAAGGGTTCGTTGGACCCTCGAGGGTATGGGCCTCGTCGTAGGGCTTCGAAGGATCACGGGGAAATCCGACGGTCGCCGCGGTCGAGGTGTGCACCAGCTTCTTCACCCCCGCGGCCTTCATCGCCCCGAGAACCACCTCGGTCCCCTCGACGGCCGGGCGCACGATGTCCCTGGGGTCGGCCGCGAAGTTTCGGTGCACGGCCGCGACGTGGAACACCGTGTCGATTCCCTCCATGGCGCGCGCAACGCTCGGCGGGTCCAAGAGGTCGCCCCCGCGTCGTTCGACGTCGACTCCTTCGAGGGCGATGGGTGAGCTCTCGGGTCGCACCAGGGTGACGGGGCTCCAACCTCGGCCCTGGGCAACGCGGCAGAGATGACTTCCCACATGTCCGGTCCCACCGGTAATCAACACTCGCATAGTGCTCTCCCTCCGTGCTCGGGGCCCCGTTGGTACGGATGCTCGCGCAGCATACACCCTCGGCCCCCACGCCATGGCAACACCACACCCGCCTTTCGGGGGTATGCTGCGCGCCGACATGAGCAGCGAAAAACATGAGCCTCAGCCCTGGTTCGTCTCGGGAGACGTCGACGGCTTCTTCGGCCTCGCGATCGACAACCTGATTCAGTTTCTTCTCATCCTCGCGCTCTGCGTCGGCGTCCTAGGCTTTCCGATGGACCTGGTGCTCGGCACCATCCTCCCGGGGGCTGCGCTGTCGATCCTCGTCGGCAACGTCTTCTACGCCTATCAGTCGCGGAAGCTCTCGGCGCAAACGGGGCGCACCGACGTCTGCGCCCTGCCCTACGGCATCAACACGGTCAGCCTCTTCGCCTACGTCTTCCTGGTCATGCTCCCGGTGAAGCTCGCGGCGATGGAGGGCGGGGAGAGCCCCGAGGCCGCAGCGCGCATCGCGTGGCAGGTGGGCCTCGCCTCGGGCATGGTCTCCGGCGCCATCGAGCTCATCGGCTCATTCATCGGAGACTTCATCCGCCGCATCACCCCGCGGGCAGCGCTGCTCTCGACCCTGGCGGGCATCGCCATCAGCTTCATTTCGATCGACTTCGCGGTGCAGACCTTCGAGAGCCCCCTAGTCGCTCTCCTGCCCCTCGCGGTGATCCTCGCCACCTACTTCGGCCGCGTGAAGATGCCGGGACGAATCCCCGGCGGCGCCGTCGCCCTCGGCCTCGGCACCGCCGCCGCCTGGACCCTCGCCGCCCTCGGCAGCCCCGAAGCACCCGTGGCGAGCGCGGCCCTCGGTGAAGCCGTCAGCGCTGTGGGCTTCTATCCACCGGTGCCCGTCATCGGCGACCTCATCGCGGGCTTCTCCCATCCGCTCTTCTGGGCGTTCCTCATCCCGGTGATGCTGCCGATGGGCCTCTTCAACGTGCTCGGCTCATTGCAGAACATCGAATCGGCGGAGGCCGCCGGCGACGCCTATCCGGCCCTGCCGTCGATGGCGATGAACGGCGGGGGCTCGATGGTCGCGGCGCTATTTGGCAGCTGCTTCCCGACGACGATCTACATCGGCCACCCGGGGTGGAAGGGCCTCGGCGCGCGGTCGGGATACTCCATCTTGAACGGCATCTTCTTCGTAGTCGTCGCCCTCGCTGGCCTGACCTCGATCATTGCCGCCGTGATTCCGATGCAGGCGGGCATCGCGATCGTGCTCTGGATCGGCATCGTCATCACGGCCCAGGCCTTCCAGACGACCAAAGAGAGCCACGCTCCGGCGGTGGCCTTCGGTTTGTTCCCGGCGATCGGCGCCTGGGGCGTGCTCATCCTCGGACAAACCCTCGGCGCCGCCGGCATGGCGACTGGCAACATGGGGCTCGGCGCCGAGGTCCTCGCCCATCCCGAGGCTTTCGCCATGGCAGGTTTGCACCTCGAGGGGCTGGTGGCCCTGAGCCAGGGCTTCATGCTGACATGCATGGTGTG
>JAFDCW010000496.1 GCA_019312705.1 Deltaproteobacteria bacterium | reverse complement strand
CCCTGCGTGCGGTATTTGCTCGAGGGAACAGGGTGGGGGAGGTGGCCCGAGAGCATGTGCCCGGGGGTGTGCTGGTCGAGATCGACTGGCGTCGATTGAGCCACGCGGTTCGCCAGACGACGAAGCTGATCGCCGGCGGTGCCTCGGTGATCTACGAGGCGTGTTTTTCCGAGACCGGGGTCTTCGTTGCGGTCGACGTGCTCGAACGCGCAGGGGACGGCTGGGTGCTCGCCGAGGTGAAGTCCACGGCGAGCGCCAAGGCCACGCACATCGACGACGCCGCGATCCAGACCCACATCGTCGAAGCGGCCGGGCTGTCGGTCGAGCGCATCGAGATCATGCACTTGAACGGTGAGTGCGTCTTCCCAGACCTGTCGAACCTCTTTGCGCGGACCGACGTCACCGAGCGGGTGAGGGCCCATCTCCCAGAGGTCCCCGCGCGCATTGAAGAGCTGCGTGACCACCTTGCGGGTGACTTGCCCGACGCGCAGATCGGAGACCGCTGCAAGACCCCCTACGACTGCCCGTTCATGGGGCGATGCTGGCCGGAGTTGCCGGCCAATCACATCGGCGAGCTGCACAGCTTGGGCAAAGACAAGAGAGCGGAGTTCACGGGACTCGGCTACGAGACGATCGATGCGATTCCGGCGGATACGCCGCTGACGGCCGTGCATGCCCGGCAACGGAAAGCCGTCACCACGGGTGAGGTCGTCGTCGAGGCAGGCCTTGCGGAACGGCTTCGAGACTTCGAACTCCCGCAGACCTTCCTCGACTTCGAGACCATAGGCCCCGCGATCCCCGTCTGGCCCGGGTGCCATCCCTACGGCGCCGTCGTCGTTCAGTTCAGCGTGCATCACGAGCACGCAAACGGCGTGGTCGAGCACCGCGAGTGGCTCGCCCAGCCCGGGCGAGACCCCCAGGAGGAATGCATCGAGCAATTGCTCGCCGCCACCGCCGGAGCCCGCCGCGTCGCGGCCTACGGCGCCTCGTTTGAACGAACGCGAATTGACGAGCTCGGCAAGCGCTTCCCCCAATACGCAGAGCGCCTTGGTGATTTGGCGGCGAAGCTCATCGACCTGCTGCCCGTCGTCCGGGACAACGTCTACCACCCGGGCTTCCACGGAAGCTTCAGCCTGAAGAGCGTGCTGCCCGCGCTCGTTCCTGACGAGAGCTACGCCGGCCTCGCAGTCGCCGACGGGTACACCGCCGCAACCGCTCTCGAAGCGTATCTCCTGGGACCCGAAGCGATGAGCGATGCGCAGCGCGAGAAGACCCGACTCGACCTGCTTGCGTACTGCAAGCAGGACACGTGGTCGTTGGTTGTTCTCGCGCGGGCGTTGCGGGGGCTGGTGCGGACGGCGGGGTGAGGGGCTGGTCGTTTCCGGAAGAGGCCCGTAAGCAGAAACGGCCGCCTCGGCGGCGCTGTCGGCTGCGGACGCGCTCCAGGAATGCCGCGATGTCCTCGGCCTGCTCTTCTCCGGAGTCTTCGTCGAGCAGCCCCGCTTCGCTGTAGATCGCAGTCACCTCGAGGCTCGGAGAGTCGGCGCCTCCGCGGTCGATGGCGTGGTAGACCGTGCGTGCTTCGGTCTCGAACACCCAGCACTGCACGGCCTCATCGGTGACTTCGCATCCGTCGAACCCTCCGTAGTTTTGCCGAGTCTTGTTACCGACCCACCGGGCGTGCGGAGCTTCACGGCTGGCCCCCGTTCTTCTACTGGGGGAGACGCGGGAGGGGCGGTGGAACTGACAGCCGATGTTGGGTGGCTGTGTGCCGGTCCACCGCGCTGACCTGTCGAACGCGGCGCGCAGCCCTCGAAAACCCCGAACGTTCACTTGTCAGTCTCCGGGTGAACGCACCGTCCGCGGGGGATGACACTGCTCCTCCCTAGCTCCACCGACCCCTTCCACCAATCATGGGCCGACTTCGTGTGTCAGGCGCCGGAGTCACCGCCCCGGTTCCGAGGGTTGCCGGGCTCTGGACCTCCCCCGACGCCACGGCTGGCTGTCCTCGATGTGCGCGAGTCCATGGCCTTCGAGATGCTCCTCGGCTTGGCGGGGCGGCGCATGGCACCGGTCCCCCCCGAGGTCCTCGTCACCCATGTGCTCACGATCCATGCCCAAGACGGTTGGGTCGTTCAGCGGGCCGCCT
This sequence comes from Deltaproteobacteria bacterium, assembly GCA_019312705.1. The sequence goes on along the minus strand of JAFDCW010000496.1, from coordinate 2,294 downwards.
TCGAGGCGCTTCTCGAGCGCGTGAAGTTGGCTCGTGCCGCGGGTCTCCTGGTTCGGGCACGGCCGCGGTCGCGTCGCCCCTACGGCGTCTACCGCATCTCGGGCCCCGAGGCTGGGTCCGCACCGCTGCGGGAGACGTGGCTGATGTCGATGGCGCCCCTCCGGGCGAGCTGTGATTGCCGGGACTTTCTTCGCAGTAGCCTCGGGGTTTGCGCGCACGTCTTCGCGGTCTTGGCCGATGTCGTCAAGGGGCCCGAAGCAGAGGTGCGTGCCCGCCGCGCTCGCGCCCTCACGCCTGCCATCGATTGGGATCCGGTGCGCCCGCTCCATGGCGATGAAGACCCCTTCGGTCGGATCCGGGCGGCCGGCCTCACGGGGACGGTCGCGGAGGGGGGCCCGAACCCGGAGGAGAGCTCGCTGCCCGCGTCGTTGGCTATGAACTCGGAGCGCAGCGATAGGATCCGGGCCATGGCGCGCTGGTCTCGTCTTCACCCGGACGAGGTCACCCCCGCGGCACGGGCGGTCCTCGAGGACCTCGAGGGCGAGGTCGATGGGGCAACGCGGCGCGCACTGCACAACGAGCGCGCGATGCAGAGCCTCGACGCTCTGCACAGACCCCCCTATGCCTATCAGCGCGAAGGTGTAGCGCGCATCTTGTCTGCCGGTCGCCTGCTCCTCGGAGATGACATGGGGCTCGGCAAGACGGCTCAGGCCATCGGTGCCTGTCATGCGCTTCACCACGTGGGGGAGGCTCAGCGTGGGCTCTTGATCGTCCCCGCTCCCTTGAAGCGGCAGTGGGCCCGGGAGTGGCGGGCATTCACGGACCTGCCCGTGCGGGTCGTCGAGGGCGACCCCGCTGCGCGGCGGAAGATCTACGGCGAGGCGTCGGCGGGTGGATTCTTGATCATGAACTACGAGCTCCTGCGCCGCGACGTCGCTCTGATGGCGCTATGGGCGCCAGACGTCGTCGTCATCGACGAGGCTCAGCGCATCAAGAACCCCGAGACCAAGACGGCGCAGGCGGTCAAGGCCTTGGCGTCCCCGTATCGCATCGCGCTCACGGGGACGCCCCTCGAAAATCGGTTCGACGAGCTCGCCTCGATCATGGAGTGGGTAGATGACCGCGCTCTGGCGCCCCTCTGGCGCCTTCGGCCGGTGCACGGCGGCCTGCGAGAGGGTGGGGTCATGGCCCTCGGCACGCTCCGGGCGCGCCTCGAAGGCCGGCTTCTCCGCCGTCGACGCCGGGAGATCCTCACCGAGCTACCGCCCCGCACCGACACCGTCGTCTCGGTCGAACGCACCGACGCGCAGTGGGGGCCGCACAAGAGCATCGGGCGGTCGATCGCGCGCCTCGTGAAGGACTCGAGGCGAAGGCCGCTGACCCCCGGCGAGCGCGTGATGCTGATGAGCCTCTTGACCAAGCAGCGGATCGTCGCCAACGGACGAGCCCAAGCAGACTTCGAGGCCATCTGGCCGATGATCGAGGGAGCCGTACCGTCCGAGGAGGTGCTCACCCGCCTCTCCACGCCGAAGCTTCGGGAGATGCGCCGCCTCCTCCGCTCCCTAGTGGTGGACCAGGAGCGAACGGTCGTCGTTTTCAGTCAGTGGCGGCGCATGCTGCGCTTGGTCGAGTGGGCGACTCGTGACGTTCTCCGGTCGGCGGGGCTGCAAAGCGTCTTCTTCACCGGCAAGGAATCGGTCCGCGCCCGGGATAGGAGCATCGTCGAGCTTCACGACGACCCGTTGACCCGAGTTCTCTTTGCGACCGACTGCGCGGGGGTTGGCCTCAACCTGCAGTGCGCCGCGACCGTGTGCATCAACGTAGAGCTCCCGTGGAACCCCGCCATCCTCGAGCAGCGCGTCGCGCGGCTTCACCGCCTCGGCCAGCGCGCGCCCATCGACGTCGTCAATCTGGTCACCGAGGAATCGATCGAAGCCCGCATCGCATCGGTGATCCAAGACAAGCGCGCGATCTTCGAGGGGCTCTTCGACTCCGACCTCGATGCCATCGCCTTCGAGCCCCAGGAAACGTGGTGGGAGGTCGTAGCGCGGGAGGATCAGCGCGCAGCGTGAGGGCGCGGCGATCTCGCGGTCAGCGGGCTCTCTTCTTCGGGGTCGGCGAGCCCGTTTTCCTCCGGGCTGCACGCCGCGGGGCGGTCTTCTTGGCGGTCTTCTTGGCGGTCTTCTTGGCGGTCTTCTTGGTCGCGGTCTTCTTGGTGGCCTTCTTGGCGGTCTTCTTGGCGGTCTTCTTGGCGGTCTTCTTGGTCGCGGTCTTCTTGGTGGCCTTCTTGGCGG
>JAFDCW010000495.1 GCA_019312705.1 Deltaproteobacteria bacterium | reverse complement strand
AGAAAATGTAGAAGGCGAACATGAAGAGCCCGCGGGCGCGGCGCTCTTTTTTGATCATGTAGATGATGACGCCGAGGCCCGTCTGGCGCGCACGAGGCCCACGACGACCGCGAGAGCACCGACTCCGCTGCCGAGGGTCACGAGCCCGGCCTTACGTCCGCGCAACCACCATGCGAGACCGGCGACCACCACCAGGGCGATGCCGAGCAGCACCAGAGCGCCCACCAGGGGCACATCGGACACGTAGGGCACGACGTCACGGACCGGGGAGTTGCCGGGGATGCCGTTGTTGCCGGCGCTCCCGTACATGAAGCGGTCGCCGTGCCAGGCGAACTGGAAGCCGTCGGTGAAGGAGACGTTGCGCGATGCGAGGTAGAGGGCCTGGGGCCCGACGACCATGAAGATCAGCGTGATGACGGCGTGGCGCCCCGAGAGCACGAGCTTGCCGACCTGGTAGGTCCGCACCTCGCGCTCGGGGTCGACGGTGAGCGCCAAGATCAGCAGGGAGATGGCCGTCGTCATATTGGAGACGAAGGGCATGTCGGTGATGGCCTGGTGAGCCAGGAAGAAGAAGTGGGGCATCGTCCCGAGGACGAGGGCCGAAAGCAGGCCGGCGCGCTTGCCGAAGTTGCGCCCGACGGCGTTGTAGACCGCGATGAGGGCGGTCATCGCCATGGCGATGACGGGCAGCCGGAGCGCCCATTCGGCGTGCTTCAACTGCGAGTCGGGCAGGTAGTCGATGCCGAGGGCGCCCATGGCAAAGGCGTCGCTCCAGAAGATGAGGATCGGCTTCGACCAGAACCAGTTTTCCTGGGCCCACCAGAGGCTGATCCAGTCGTCCCGGGCGAGCATCTCGCGGGCGACTTCGCCGTAGTGAGTCTCCCACGGGTCCCAGAGGCTGAAGGTGCCGGCCAGCGGCAGGTAGATGAGCCCGATGATGACGAAGACCGCGAGGCCGGGTCGCCGGAGCGCCGAGGGCGCCAGAGTCAGGAGCGCCGCCAGGATGACCGCGGGCAGCAAGTCGAAGCCGAGCATGTAGCCGCCGAAAACGGCGATGATGAGCGCGGCCGGGACCGTGTAGAGGGGCGCGAAGAACTTGAACTCCCCGTCCTTGGCACCGAGGCCCGTCGCCACGACCGGGATGGCGTTCGGGGCCGACATCGTCAGCAGGCCGAGGAAGTCGAGGAGGCCGAAGGCGCCGCCGAGCATCACCAGGAAACCCCAGAGGGGGCCCCGGGGGATCTGGCTCGAGCTCGCCATCATCAGGAAACACGCCGTCAGGGACGCGCCGAGGATTAGGCCACCGCGCAGCCGATGAGGGCCTCTGGAGGGCGCCTGAGGCGGTGATTCGACCTTGGCCGGCGCCTCGTCGACCGCGTCGGTCGGGGGCTCGGTCGGGGGCTCCTGGGCCTCATCGGAGGCGCTCGCCTCGTTATCGCTGTTGTTCTGGTCGGCCACGGACTAATTTGGGGAAAGCGGCGGGAGCATAGTGGCTGCCACGCAGGGAGGCAAAGGTGGGAAAGAAGAACAGTTCGACCGTCGAGAATCGGGTCTATCTCTTCAAGGATCTGGGCGCAGCCTTCCTGGAGGCGCACGGCGCAGGCCTCCTCGGCACCGACGCCCAGCGCGAGAAGGTCCTCCGGGCCCTCGGAGACATCGCCCACGCGGCCTGCGTCATGGCAGACCACGGTGACGTCGAGGGCCGTCGAATCGGCGATATGGTCGCCCAGGGCCACCAAAGGGCGGTCAAAAAGACGGCGAAGAAGACGGCGAAGAAGACGGCAAAGAAGACGGCGAAGAAGACGCCCAAAGAGGAACGAAAGAAGCGATAGCCAGGGCCGGCGCCGGGCCCAGACCTGACGCTACTTGCGGTCCGCGGGGTGCAGGCCGTGCTTCTTGGCCAGCTTGTGCAGGTACTTGCGGTCCATGTCCGCCTCGCGGGCGGCGGCGCTGATGTTGCCGTCGTTGCGGTCGAGCAGCCACTCGACGTAGGTCTTCTCGAAGACCGACTCCCATTCGGCTTTGGTGTCACGGTAGCTGCGGCCCGCGACGAACTTCGGTAGGCCGGCGTTGCTGGGGTCCTGCTGCGGAGCGCCGCCGAGGGGCAAGGTGCTGAGGTTCAGCTCGTCCTGGCCCATCGCCCGGGCGATGTACGTCGCTCGCTCGAGGACGTTGCGGAGCTCACGGACGTTTCCCGGCCAGTCGTGGCCGGAGAGGGAGCCGACCGAAGCCGCAGACACGGTGAGGGGCTCGTCCTCCCCGGCGAGCTGCTTCATCAACTCTTCCACGAGAACCGGCACGTCTTCACGGCGCTCGCGCAGCGGCGGGACTTCGATGGGCACGACCGCCAGTCGAAAGTAGAGATCTTCGCGAAACTTGCCGCGCTCGACCTCCATCTTGAGGTTGCGTTTCGTCGCCGCGATGATGCGGATGTCGACGCGGATCTCTCGGCTTCCGCCGACCCGACGGAAGGACCGCTGCTCGAGGACCCGGAGCAGCTTTGGCTGGAGGTCCAGGGAAAGCTCACCGATCTCGTCGAGGAAGAGGGTGCCGCCATCGGCCAGCTCGAAGGCGCCCTGGCGCTGGTTCGTGGCGCCGGTGAACGACCCCTTTTCGTGGCCGAAGAGCTCGCTCTCGATCAGCGACCCGACCACCGCCCCACAGTCGACGACGATGAAGGGTTTGTCCTTACGGGCGCTCGACGCATGAATGCTTCGAGCGAGCACGTCTTTGCCGGTGCCGGTCTCCCCGGTCAGCAGCATCGTCGCGTCCGTGGGGCCGAGACGTTCGAGCAGGCCGAAGATCTCCCGCATCGAGACCGACTTGCCGCGGGCTTCGCCGAAGCTCGTGGCGTCGGACGGAAGCATCTCGATGCGCTCGCTGAAAGGCCGAACCTTCAGCTCGACCTTGCCGACGGTGATGATCGCCCCGGGCTTGAGGTACGCCTCGCGGATCTCCGCGCCGTCGAGGAGCGTGCCGTTCGTCGAGCCGAGGTCACGGAGCAGATACCCCTTCGCTTCGTGCACGATCTCGCAATGTGTCCGGGAAACCGTCTGGTCGATGAGCACCAGGTCCGAGTCGCTGGCCTTGCCGATGCTGTAGACGTCCTTGTCGATCACGGACTCGGTACCGCGCGCATCACCGCTCAGGACCACCAAAGCGCACCGGGCCACCTCGATGACCTTGTGGCCCGCGTGCTGGGTCCCCACCTGTGTACCTGCGGTCATGGTGCCCCCGAAAGGTCGACGGTAACGGTGCCCTCGGTCGGCACCTCGAGAGACCGCGACACGTCCCGACGCAGAGAGCCCCCGCGGAGCTCGGCGGCGATGGTGTAGTGCCCCGGGTGAAGGTCGACGACATGGCGCACGGTGTGGGGGGCGCCCTCGGCCCAGCGAAAGTTGGCCCCCGCCGCTTCTTCGCCGCCAACCAGGTAAGCGATGCGGGCGTCCGTGATCTGCCCGTGGTCCGCGCCCAGTCGATAGTGGACGACCGTCTCATGGGGCCACACGTTCAACATCTGTGAGCCGATCAACAGAAAGGTCACCGCTACGATCACTGGAGCGAAGCGCTTCCGGTTTGCCACGAACCATTCCCAGGGTGTCGGCCTCATCATCGCCGACACAGTATCAGGGCCACGGCGGCGGGGGCCAGCGGCCCATGGCCCGGAGCCCCCAGATCTCCAGCGCCGGGCCTTTCTGGCCGCTTCCTTGTCGCCTCGAGGTCCGACTGTTACCTTTCATAGGCGAATTGGGTCCTCATGATGCGCGTAGTAAGGCGAAGGCCGGGATAGCTTAAACGTGGTCCGGCTGACCGACATTCTCGACAAGGTCAAGGCCTACCACTCGGCCGCCGACACGGATCTGATCAACAAGGCCTACGTGTATTCCGCCCGGATGCACGAGGGTCAGATGCGCAAGAGCGGCGACCCCTACTTCATCCACCCGGTGAGCGTCGCAGGCATCATCGCGGACATGAAGCTCGACACGGCGAGCGTCTGCGCCGCGCTCCTGCACGACACCGTCGAAGACACGGACGCCACCAACGAAGAGATCGAAGAACTCTTCGGAGAAGAGGTGGCCTTTCTCGTCGACGGCGTCACCAAGCTCGGTCGCATCAACTTCACCTGCAAGGAAGACCAGCAGGCCGAGTCCTTCCGCAAGCTGCTGGTCGCCATGGCCCGGGACATCCGCGTGCTCTTGGTGAAGCTCGCTGACCGCTTGGACAACATGCAAACCCTCGAGCACATGAAGGTGGACTCGCAGGAACGCATCGCCGACGAGACGATGGAGATCTATGCCCCCCTCGCGGGGCGCCTCGGCATCCACTGGCTCAAAGCCGACCTCGAGGACCTGAGCTTCAAGTACCTCAACCCGGAGGCGTTCCGCGACCTCGAGAAGCTGGTGAAGAAGTCCTCCCGGGACTCCGAGCGCTACATCACGGACGTGGTTCGGCGTCTACAGATGATGCTCGTCGAGCGCGGCTTCGCAGTCGACGTGGCCGGACGCACGAAGCACCTCAACAGCATTCACGATCGGC
>JAFDCW010000494.1 GCA_019312705.1 Deltaproteobacteria bacterium | reverse complement strand
CGTGCAGCACGCCGAGGTGCACGACGGCGCGGATGCGTCCTTGGCGAAATATGTCGCGGGTCTTCTTGCGGCGGAGGTCGAGCTCGTGATGCACGACATCCTTGGGGCGCGACGGGAACGGGCGACGGTCCACGCCAATGACGTCGGTGACCCGATGCAGGCGCCGAGTGAGAAGCCGACCGAGGCGACCACAGATGCCGGTGATGAGGACCGCCCCGTCCGCGGTATCGGCGACGAGCGCCGGCGAGTCGCCAACGAGATCTTTGTCGGAGGTTGTCGCCCTGGAACGAGCTTTCTTCGCAGGCGCCTTCTTCACGGCAGCCTTCTTCGCAGGCGCCTTCTTCGCGGCGGACTTCTTCGCGGCGGACTTCTTGGTGGCGGGCTTCTTGGTGGCGGGCTTCTTCGTGGCGACCTTCTTGGTGGCAGCCTTCTTCGCCGGCGCCTTCTTCGCGGCGGCCTTCTTCGCAGGCGCTTTCTTCGCGGCTGCCCGCTTGGACGAGGCCTTCGTCGTTCCCCGCTTCTTGGCACGGGCCGAAACTCGCCGCACCGGCGCTTCCCCTGGCCCCTCGGGCGTCAGCTCACTCGCGCCGGGGTCTGCCGCCGGGGCCGGCGTATCGCCGGACCGCTGGGCCCGTGGTCGTCGGGCTCGGGCGCTCGGGCGCCTGTTTTCGTCGTCCCCCCCCATAACCGAGTTCAGGACTCGGGGCCGGCGTTGCCGGTGCTCTCGCCCTCGGCGGGGAGCGTGCCGGCGGCGCCGTCGCCCTCGACGGGGGGTTCGGTCAACTCGATGCGGGACTCGAAAATTTCACCGGCTGCGATGGTGAAGTGACTGCGCCCTGCGAACGGCGCGCTCACCCGCGGGTCCATGTACTGCCAGCCTGCGATGACTTGTCCGTCGCTCTCGCCCGGGGTGATGTCGCCCAGCTGAAAGGCGAGCCACGGAACGCCGCTGAAGGTCTCCGCATAGTAGGCCTGGACCGCCCGACGCCCATCGTGGCGCGAGGCACCGCCGGTGCGAGTGACGTGAAAGGGCTCGACGAGGGATCCGCTGTCCGCGAAGAGGGCGGCGACGCGCGCTGCGTCGCGGCGGTTGAAGTGCGCGGCGTAGCGCCGGACGATTTGATCCGCGGCCAGCATCGCCGACGGGGCCGGCGCATAAACCATGCGCGCCTCGAATCCGTCACACCAAACGAAGGAGCGCTGGACAAGTACTTCGAGGAGGTCACCGGCGCGGCGGATCTCGCCGATGCGCTCCTGCTCCATGGACCCTGCGCACTCTGCGGTGGCCGGCTGAGCAACACGCACCTCTTCAACCATCGTGAAGTGCCGGCCGTCTTCCCGAGGGCGGGCCCGCTGGACGACGGTCTGGATGCAGGACTCGGCCGCAAAGTTCTGGTCGTAGGTGAGCAGCAGCCCTTCGTCGTCGCCCTCGATGCGCAGCTCCTGGGCGAACCCCCGGACTGCGAGGTCGAGGGGCCCTTCGGTGCAGTGCGCCTCGATCCACTGCCACCGGGTGCCGGCCACCTCGGGGCCGACGGGCGTCGTCCCCGCGGAGGTATCGGTGGACTCGCCACCACCCCCGAAGCCGAGGTCGCCGGACTCGTCGGGAAGCGTCGAGGTCTCGGTGCCTCCGCAGGCCGCGAGGAAAACGAGCGTTACGAATATCGAGGGCAGGATGGACCGGGCCGTCATGGCCCGGGAATCAAGCGGAGACGGGCCCGTTAGTCAAGCCGTTACGCTTGGAATCGAAGGAATAGCGAGTCAGAAGAAGACCGATGGGCGGGCTTTCAGACCGTCATTGATCATGCCCTGAATCGTCTGCTTCACCGTCCAGACCTTCTCTTCAATGACCGAATCGTCATCGTCGGCATCGCCCGCGAAGGTCAGGGGCTCACCGAAGTACAGCCGATATCGCACCGGCAGGGGGAAGGCGGCCCCGACCAGAAGCTGCGGAATGACGGGAAAAGCGGGCATGCCGAGGAGCCGCGCCAGGGGTTTGATGTTTCCGATCGAGGGCAGCTGCTCTTCGCCGCCTATGACCGCGACGGGCACAATCGGCGTGTTTGTTTCGAGGGCGAGGCGAAGGAAGCCCAGGCCGAAGCCCTCGAGCTGGTAGCGCTTGTCGAAGGTCTTCGATATGCCCCGGGCCCCCTCGGGGAAGACTACGAGGCTCTCCTCGTTGTTCAGGAGCCGCCGGGCGTTGTCCGGGGAGCCCACGACCTGGCCGGCCCGAGGAAAGAACGTCGAGATGAAGGGGAGCGCCGCGGACCACTTCTCGACCATCGACCGAGGAAAGCGCGGCGGTTCGGCGTCGAGCATCATGGCCGTCCCGATAATCAGCCCGTCCATCGGGATCTGCCCCGAGTGGTTGGCGACGATGAGGCAGCGACCCATCGGAACGTGCTCGATCCCATGGACCTCGGTGCGGAAGTACCAGCGGTGGAGAAACGCAGCGGCAGCGAGCACGTATCGTGCGGTCCCCGGGTCGAAGCCGAAGGGGTCGAAACCGGCTTCGCTGGGGTGGGTAACGATGCGGGCGATGCGGGCGTCGAGGTCCTCGGCGAGGACCTCTTCCGCGAATTGCACGAGGCGGTCGCCGAGGATGCGGCCCACACCGTGCGATGCATCGCCGGGCTCCCGCTGACTCATGCCCCACCCCGCGAAGGGGACGAGGGGCCTTCCTTCTTCCGTCATAGCCAGACCCAACCTAGCAGCCTGGGCCGAAAAGTTGACCAAAAGCCTGCACTTCCCGATGGGTGAGGAGAGGTTTCATGATGTCCCGGTCCCCCCAGCTGCCTTCCTCCGTCACCGCCGCCCCAGTGCGCGGGGCTTCTTTGGCGTTCTTTGTGTTGCCCGCACTGCTCGTCGCTCTGGCGTTCTCGGGGGCGGCATCCCCGGTCCAGGCGGACGACGATGACCGGATCCGCGATCAGCGCAACGCCGCCCACCGCCACGACTACCGACGGTACAGCGACGGGCCCCGGCGGGTGCCCCGCCCCCGAGGGGCCGCCGGCGCACGCGCCGAGCTCCTCGGTCTCGGTACAGTGCAGGCCGCCCGGCAGCTCCTGGGACGATTGCCCGAAGATGCATGGCTCGCGGCAGCCCCCGGCGCTGACGTCGAGCGTCTGCTCTGGCCCGTCGAGGGTGGACGCTTCGGCCGAGGCTTCGGCTACGTCCGGAGGACCCGGCCGGACCTCCGCCACGACGGCATCGACGTCGGGGCGCCCGAGGGCGCTGTCGTGCGGGCGGTGGCCGACGGTCTCGTCGCCTATTCGGACAACGGCATCCGGGGCTTCGGCAACTGCGTGGTCATTCTCCACGGCAACGGTTGGGTGTCGGTTTACGCACACCACTACCGCAACACGGTGCAGGCCGGATGGCGCGTTCAGCAGGGCGAGCGGATCGGCTTTGTCGGCGCGACCGGTATCGCCCGGGGTCCCCACCTGCACTTCGAGCTCCATCACCGGGGCCGGGCCATCGATCCCCGACGCTTCTTCGACGGCATGCCCCACCGCAGCGATCCTCGGGCGGCGGTCTCCCCCGCAGCCTTCGAGGCGAGCGACCTTGCGTCCCCGCGGAGCACCGCCGCCGATCCCCACGCCGGCGCTCAGACCTTCGCCCCGGGGACGCGCCGTACCGCGCTCTCGCTGCTTCGCCATGCCCCGTCCGCCGAGATCCTCGCGGAGACCGAAGGCCGGGTCTTTCGCAACCTCCTGTGGCCCCTCCGGGGCGGCGATGCCCCGGGCGTTCGACGCCTCCGGCGGCGGCACCTGAACCTGACCGCCCCCGAAGGGACCGCCGTCCGAGCTGCCGCGGACGCGACCGTCGTCTACGTGGGCAGCGACCTGCCGGGGCGCGGACGCTCGGTCGTCCTCCTGCACAAGAATGGCTGGGTGACGGTCTACGGAGCGATCGCCGGCATCGCCGTGGAGGCCGGGCAGGCCGTCGAGCGCGGCGAGTGGCTCGGCTTCGTCGCCACCCGCCGCGGTCTGGTCTTCGAACTCGTCGACGGGGGCCGCGCGCGGGACCCCCGCCCGCTCTTCGTAGGCGCCCCTACAGAGGCCTAGCCGCCTGTTGAAGTACCGGGGTGGATGGATCTCCGTTCTGATTGGGTGCTTCGGCGCTCGGGCGAACCGCGGAAATGCCTGCGTATTTTCGAGCGTGAGGCTGGGGGCAGAGGTGCCTGAGCAGGGCTGGGAGCCGCCGGCCGAGTCGTTCAACAGGCGGCTTAACAGCGGTCTTTAGCTAGCGCGCGGGTCGTGCTACCGAGGGGGGGTGCGCGCCCTCGCCGTATGCTCGACCACCGTTCTGATCGCCACCAGCTCTGGCTGCGGTGACGACCTCGGCGCCCCGGGGCCAAGCTGACGATGGCCGGCCATGTGCAGCACACCCCAAGTGATGAGGGCGAAGGCGAAGCCGGGGAGCCAGCACGCGGCCCCCTCGCTACGGTCGTCCT
>JAFDCW010000033.1 GCA_019312705.1 Deltaproteobacteria bacterium | reverse complement strand
AGGCAACGTCTTCACCGCGAGCGCGGACGAGCTGTGGTCCGTCGACCCCGAGACCGCGGATGCGACCCTGGTCGGCTCCTTCGGCCTCGATGACCAGCTCTTTGCGTTGTCGTTCCTCGCGCCCGGGCAGCTCGGGCCAAACGAGGTTCTGATCGGCGCGACCAACGAAGGCGCCTACTACCGAATCGATGTTTCGACGGCGCGCGCGGTGCTCCTCGGCACGTACCCCGACGGCTGGCGCTCGAGCGGTGACATCGTCTCCGTCGCCGACCTCGGCACGTTCGCGACGGTGCGTCGTGACGACTTCCCGAGTGACGTATTGGTGCAGATCCTCTTCTCCGCGGACGGCGCCAGCACCGTCCTGGTGAAGGGCCCCATCAAGAGCGGCAGCCGCGACTTCACGGAGATCTTCGGGCTCGGCTACTGGGGCCGCGTGCTCTACGGCTTCTCCAACGCGGGGGAGCTCATCGAGATCAATCGCGACACCGGCGCAGGCACCCTTGTCGCCACGGAGACGGGAACGGACCAGTTCTGGGGTGCTGGTGTGACCACCGTCGTTCCTGTCCTTTTCTGAACTCTGCCCCCGAAATCTTTAGTGCTTTCACGGATCTCGAGCGTCGAGGCGCAGTCCGCGGTTTTGGAGGGGAATTTCGACGTTCATCTGCGTACCATGCGCCGACGCCTCGGGACGAGGTGAGGACAAGGAGCGATGATGATGAAGCGTTTCACTGGACTTGGGCTCGTAGTGGCTCTCAGCTTCGGCGTGGGTTGCGGAGACGATGGCGCGGCGACCCCGGGGGCGCCGGACCAGGCGGCCGTGGCGGCGGCGCAGGTGCAAGCAGCGGCAGCGGCAGCGGCGGCTCAGGCCGCAGCAGCGGCGGCTCCCGCGGTCCCCGCAGCCGGCGACATGACCTCGAACTTCGGCACGATCACGCTCGCACCGGGCTTCATGCCGGACCCCCACGTCGAGGACGGCACCGCGGGCGCCGGCGCCGGCGCCCGTGACGCGAGCACCCTGGACTCGAGCTGCGGCGGCACCATCGACACGACGCCGGACCACATCCTGGTGCTCGGCGGTGTCTCGGCGAACCTGCGCATCATGGCGCACTCGAACATCGACACGACCCTCGTCATTCAGAAGCCTGACGGCTCCTACGCCTGCAACGATGACTCGGATGGCCTCAACCCGATGGCTCTCCTCCCGAACGCTGCGGCGGGTAACTACCGCATCTGGCTTGGGACCTATTCCCAAGAGGAGACGGGCGACAAGAGCTACAAGCTCGGCATCTCGGAGATGCCCAGCGTGACCCCGAGTCACGCGAGCCTCGCGCTCTGAGCGCCGGGGCCCTTCGTGGGCTCCTCAAAATGGCCGGCTTCTTCGGAAGCCGGCTTTTTTTATGCTTCTTGCTCGGTCCTTCGTGGTTGCCCACGCATTCACGGCATCGGGTAAGCTCGGCGAGCCATGACCCATTGGACCATCGAGCCCGAGCACCTCGACCGGGCGGCCCGCGCCATCACTGACCGCGCTCTGCTGACGCCTCTGATTCCGGCCCCGAGCCTCGGCCCTAGGGTGTGGCTCAAGCTCGAAACCGATCAGCTGACCGGTTCGTTCAAGGTGCGCGGGGCCCTGACCCGCCTCGAAGTCATGACTCCCGCGGAGCGACGCCGCGGGGTGGTGGCCGCTTCGGCGGGAAACCATGGCCTCGGACTCGCGGAGGCCGGGCAGCGCCTCGGGGTCGGGGTCCGGGTCTACGTGCCGAAGGGCACGCCCATGGTCAAGCGAGACGGCATCGCGACCCGGGGCGCGGTCGTCGTCGTCACGGAAGAGGATGGATACGACGCCGCAGAGGCGGCTGCCCGGGCGGCGGCCAAGGAGCTCGATGCGCTCTTCATTTCGCCTTTCGACGACCCCTATGTGGCGGCGGGGAACGGCGGCACGGTCGGCGCGGAGATCCTGAACCAACTTCCGGACGTGGCGGCCATCGTGGCGCCGGTCGGCGGCGGGGGCCTCGTCGCGGGGCTCGGCGCTGCTCGCGATGCGGCGGGCTCGGCGGCGAAGATCTATGGAGTCCAGAGCGAAGCCTGTCCGGCGATGCGGCGCTCCCTCGAAGAGGGTAGCGCCATCCTGACCCTGGCCGCGACCGAGCCGACCCTCGCCGAAGGCCTCGAAGGCGGCGTGGCCGAAGCGAGCCTGGCCGCCACTCGGGGCGCGGTCGAACGGGTCGACCTGGTGAGTGAAACGCAAATCGCCGACGCGATGCGCTTCGCCCACGACAAGCTCGGCGTGACGGTCGAAGGCAGCGCGGCGACGGTGATCGCCTGGGCCCAGGCCCACGGCAAGGAGATCGACAAAGAGCTGCCGGCACTGGGCGCCATCGTGCTCGTCGTCACGGGGTCCAACGTCGACGACGACGTGCGGCGCCGTATCCTCGGCGATTGAGTTCGAGCCTTAACAAGAAGGCCCCGGAGCCGTGGGCCCGAGGCGGCAGCGCGACGCAGTCGTGCAGAGCCGAATGGCCCGCGGATACGGGGCCGGCAGTGCCGACCTGACGCGGCTCTACGGACCAGCGTCCATCGGCACACCGGCATCGGTGCTCGCGTCGGTGCTCGCGTCCGGGCCTGCGTCCGGGCCTGCGTCAGCTGCGGCATCGGACCCGCCATCGGTCGGCGCGCCTGAGTCGGCGCCGGCATCAACCGGCATGCCGGCGTCGCGGGTGATGATCATCCCGTCCCGAGGGATGGTCGGTGCGCCAGCGCTGAAGCTCGTGAAGTAGCCTCGGATGCGCTGCCGGAGGGCCTCGTCGTTGAAGGCTACGAAGTGGCCCTCGTCGGAAATCTGCAGCAGACCCGCGGTAGCCGTGCCCGCGCCGACGTTGCCGGTGATCGGTGTAGGGGCAGCGCCAATGCCGCGCAGGTCGTTGGCTTCGATACCGTTGACCACCGGCTGGAGGAGCGGCATGTGCATCGACGCGGCGAGGGTCGCGTTCGAGTTGGGCGTGGTCCAGCGGTCGGTTTGGCCGCCGATCATGAAGAGGCTCTTGGGGGCGAAGCCGGGGCGAGGGCGATCGAAGATCATCCGGCCGTAGTTCACGGCGTCGCTGGGTTCGGCCCAGGTTTGCAAGAGCGTGAGGACCGGATGGTCGATGTCGAAGGCCTCTCGTGCGAGGGCGTCTTCCGGCGTGCTCCCGCTCAGGACCAGGAAGAGCTGGACCGCGGCGGAGATGGGGAAGGGCTCGAGCTTTTCGAGGACCGAGATGCCGAGCAGCCCGCCGGCGCCGGTCAGCATGCCCCCTTGGGCAGAGTCGTCGATGGCGAGGAAGAGGGGCATGTTGAGCCCGCCCTGGCTGTGGCCGTAGACGTAGATGCGCTCTGGATCGAAGGTCCGCGCGACGCCGTCGACGGGCGCGATCATGGTCTCGGGCACATGCACCGACGCGGCGAAGCGGGCTTGCTGTACGACGTCGAGGGCCGACTGACGGTTGTTGTCCCGGGCCGCCATGGGGTTCAGGAAGTTGAAGAAGAGGAAATCCGGGCCGATATCCGTCGGGTTGCGCTCGCCGTGCAGGACCTGGTCGATGCCCAACACTGCGAAGCCGTCTTCGGCGAGCAGGGTATGCACGTCGCTGCGCACGAAGGACTGGTAGTCGCCGCCGGTCCCATGGGCGTAGAGCACGATGGGGTATCCCTCGGCGGGCATCGGACTGGTGGGCACGGTCAGCATGAAGCGCGCCTCGAACTCGCCGGCGACCACCGGCACGCCGCCCTCCATGACGATCTCTCCGCTGCCGACGGTCTCGTAGGGGGACTCGCCGCTCTGGAATGTGGGGGAGGGCCCGTAGCGCCCCTCGACGCGGGTGAACGTCTCCTTGGATTCTATCCAGCTCCAGGTGGCCGCCGGGGCCGTCGGCATCGCGTAGTTCTCGACCATCCAGTCGCGGGCCGCGATGAGGTCTGCGGTCGGGTCTTGGGTGGTGAATACGGCGATCGAGAGCAGGTCGTCCCGGGCCACACCGGCTGCGGTGAGGGTGTCGATGGCTGGGCCATAGACCTCCCGGGCCGCGGCGGTAGCCGCGTCGCCGCCGCCATCGAGGAGGTTTGCGAAGTCGGTCGAGCGCAGGGCCGGGGTGCCGCTGGTGGTCGCGATGCCCCGGGTCACGACGGCGGCGTAGCGCCGGGCGCCCTCGAGGGGCATGCCCCAGACGGGGCGGATGGAGACGGTATTGGTGGGCCAGTAGATGGTCTCGGCTTCGTGGTACGCCACCTGCCCCGGGTGGCGCTCGCCGGTCTCGAGGTCGACGAGGAAGACCGACGCGCTCGCAGCGAGAGTGTCGGCGGCGGTGGCCGGGAGCGAGGCGGGGTCGATGGGCGCCGAGAAGCGGAAGTAGACGGCGCCGTTGGTCCCGTAGCCGTCGAGATGCGTTGAAGCCGCCTCGATGTAGTCAGCCAAGGTGGACCTCGGCCCCTGGGGATTTGGGAAGTCCCGGATGTCGATGAAACCGTCGGCGGTGCGGCGCAGGTCCGATGGCCAGGGAAGGTCGAAGAACCCGGCGTCGCTGCCGTCCCGGGGGAGCTCGAAAACCGCCTGCGTGGGTAGGGGGGCCGGGTCGTCTTCGCAGGCCCCAAGGAGCCCCCCGACGAGCATTGTTGATAAAAGCGATGCAACAATAAGCGAAGATCGCGTAAGTGCGCGGGAACGCTTGACGCTTTGGGTCTTAATTCCCATAGTCACAGCCCAATCTTCAGGAGAAATAATGGCAAGGACGTACTCAGACCTCCTACAGGAGGTAAAGGGCAGTGTTCAGCTGGTCACCCTCGAGAATTTGAAGTCTCGGATGGATGCTGGCGAAGAGCTCACCCTAGTTGACGTACGCGAGAAGGATGAGTGGCGCCAGGGGTTCATCCCCGGCGCCCTGCATTTGCCCCGTGGTTTCCTGGAAATGCAGGTCGAGAGCCGCCTGCCGAACAAGCAGGCGACCATCATTCTCTACTGCGCGGCGGGCATTCGCAGCGCCTTCGCGGCGAAGGTCCTCGGCGATTTGGGCTATGAAAACGTGGAATCGGTGAACCCCGGCTACGGCAACTGGAAGGACAAGGGCTTCCCGATCGAGGAGCCCATCCGCCTGAGCGAGCCTCAGCTCGAGCGTTATTCGCGCCACATCCTGCTCCCCGAGGTCGGGGAGAAGGGGCAGAAGAAGCTGCTCGAATCGCGCGTGCTGCTCCTCGGCGCCGGGGGCCTCGGCTCCCCGGCGGCTCTTTACCTCGCCGCGGCCGGCGTCGGGCGCCTGGGTATCGTCGACAATGACGTCGTCGACGTCTCGAACCTCCAGCGCCAGATCATTCACGGCGAGGACCGGCTCGGCGTGCCCAAGGTCGAGAGCGCTCTCAAGACCCTGACCAACCTGAACCCCGACATCGAGGTCGTGCCCTTCCAGGACCGCCTCACCAGCGAAAACGTCGACCGTATCTTCGACCACGGCTGGGACGTCGTCGTCGACGGCCTCGACAACTTCCCCACCCGGTACCTCGTCAACGACGCCTCGGTCTTCAAGAACGTGCCCGTCGTGCACGGCTCGATCTTCCGCTTCGACGGACAGGTCACGACGTTCTGGCCCGGGAAGGGGCCGTGCTACCGGTGCCTGTACCCCGAGCCGCCGCCGGCACATTTGGCCCCGAGCTGCGCCGAGGCGGGCGTGCTCGGCATCTTGCCGGGGGTCATCGGCACGATTCAGGCGACCGAAGCCATCAAGATCCTCCTCGGCATCGGCGATCCGTTGGTCGGGCGCCTGCTGACCTACGACAGCTTGAAGATGGCCTTCCGCACGCTGAAGCTGCGCCGGGACCCGACGTGTCCCGTGTGCGGCGACGAGCCGACGATCACCGAGTACATCGACTACGAAGGATTCTGCTCGCGGTAGGGCTGAGGGCGGCGGGGAGGTCGCGGTATCCTTGGGCAATGAGATTCTGTCGTTCCTGGTCCGCCCAGCGTGCAAAAGCGTTGCGCTACGGCTCGGGCCGTACTCGGAGTGGCCTCGTCACTGTCCTGTCCCAGCTTCTGTGCCTCGTTCTCTTCGTGGCCTGCGGTCCCGGGGACCGGGATTCGGCGCCGCCCGAGCCGGCTCACGTCGTGATGTCGGCGGGCGACGAGGACGGTTCGCCTCATGCAACCGAGGCGGTCGCTATCTTCATCCCCGATGGGCCGCACCTCGAGAACTGTGTGATGCACGCGGGCGGCGGGCGAAGCCGGCGAGAGGCTGGTGTCATGCGTGTGCGATGCCACCAAAACGCCGAGTGCACGGCCGTGCCGGGCAGCGGCATGCTGGAACCGACAGACGGTTTCATCGACATGGCCTGTGATGGGGCCGCGTGTGAGTGTGCCGTAGAAGGCGGCGTCGAAGGCTCGGAGCGTCACGTGACCCCGTTCACGATCGACGGGGTTTGCGCGGGCGCCGACCGAGCCCAGTCGCTCTTCACCGAGTACTGCATGGCGGGATCCGAGTTCGCCCGTCCTACAGAAGCCGTCGACTGAACCGGCCCCGGGCAGGGGCGCGTCGGGTGGTCAGGTCACCGCGCCGCCGAAGTCGAAGCCGGCGTCATCGATGGCTCGTTCGACCTGCTTGGGTTCTCGTCACTGCCATTCCGGGGCCCTCTCGTCACTGGACATCTGCGAGGAAGCGCAGCGCGGTGTGGCCCTTGGAGTGCGTGGCCGGGTCCCACTCGACGTCCTGCGCTGCGTCGCGGCCGAGCAAGCGCCCGACGCGGCGCAGGTATCGCCGGACGCGGCTTCTCTTGAGCTCCGCGATCTGGGCCAGGGCGCCCTGGTACTGGTTGAAGATGAAGCGGGCGCCCTCGATGGAGGCCTCGTCGTCGGCGGTGGCCGTGCCCGCGTCGACGAGCTCACGCAGGGCGTTGATGCGCGCGAGGTAGGCTACTTCGGAGCCGAGCTCGATCTGAACTTCGTTGACCAGGGTCGTGTGGAAGACGACCTCGGCGGGCAGGTCGCGGTCGATGGGGAACTGGTCGCCGTCGCTGGTCATGCCCGAGTCCGTGGGCGTGCCGCCGTCGCTGGTCGCGCCCGAGTCCGTGCCGCCGTCGCTGGGCGTGCCCGAGTCCGTGGGCGTGCCGCCGTCGGTGGTCATGCCCGAGTCCGTGGGCGTGCCTCCGTCGCTGCCGGCATCCGTGGCAGCGTCCCGGGTGAGGGTGAGCCACTCTTGGTGGCTGACCATGTCGGTCATATCGGTGGTGTCGATGAAGAAGTTGCCTGGGTTGCGGCTCGAGCCGGGCACGTAGTATTCGCGGGCTTCGTCGAACCACAGGGCCCGGGCCATGGTGCCCGAGGCTTCGACGATGCGCTTGTGCACCTTGTACATCTCGAGGCGGAGCGAGTTGCCCATGGCATCCCAGCCGGCGGCGTCGATCTCGTCGAACTCCTCGAAGTCCTCGTTGCCGTCGGCGCGCTGAGCCGCGCCCCAGGTGTTGAACGCGGCCATGTGGGTCTCGGCGGTCATGCTCTCGTAGCGGGTGAGGTAGGGCTCGATGACCGTCTTCCGAGCCAAGGCGTGGTCCTGGCTCTGGACCCAGGCGACGTAGTAGTCGCCGTGGTCGTCCCAGGCGCGGTCCCGGGAGTCGGCGAAGATGCGGTCGGCGTCGTCGATGACGTCCGCAAACTCGTGGTAGAGGTCGCTAATGGCCTCGGCGACGATGCGGTGTTCTTCGACCTGCTCGGCGCCGGTGACCCTGCCGAAGCTCGCGGGCATGGGCACCGTGCTGGCGTCGTAGGTGCCGGGTAGGCCGGCGGCGACGAGGTCCTGGTTGGCGCGCTCGGCGACTAGGGAGCGATCGATGATGCCCTTGCCGAAGGCGACCAGATTCGTGAGCACGTCGACGTCGGCGCCCGTGACGGTGTCCGCAGCGAGCATCTCTTCGGCGGTCGCGACCGCGCTGGCGATGCGCTCGGTGCCGGCGGTGTGCAGGCGCTGGATGTCATAGAGGCTTGCCTCGTTGAAGTGCAGGCGGCTCCGGGTGGAGCGCAGGTGGGCCATGGGCTCGAGGAGCAACACGCCCTGGTGCCCCTGCATGTCGAGGAGCACACCGTCGCCGCTCAGGCGTTCGTAGATGGAGCGGATGGCCTCGACCGGCGTGTCCGAGCCACCCCAGTCGACGGTGCCGCGCATGACGTCGAAGTTGAGCGACGCAATCTGCTGGGCCGAGGGGTAGCCTATGCGCACGTCGATTTTTGCGGCGCTCTTGATGCCCTCTTCGTTCACCGTGCTGCCGCTCTTGGAGGCGATGAGCAGGCGGCGAATCGTCGTCGCGTCATCCCACCGGGCCCGGCCCCGGAGCGAGAGCTGGCGGTGCAGGAGGTCGAAGCCCTGGGTGTCGAAGTAGGTGTCGTCCATGATGTCGGTGCCGAGGGAGAGCTCGCGAATGCCCGTCGCTTCGTCGGGGTCGAAGCGCCCGGGCTCGATGCTGAGCATCACGTAGGGCATGTCCTCGCGCGTGCTGTGGCTGTCGCGGTCCCAGGGCATCTCGTCTACGCCGTAGCCGTAGGTGAAGGCCTCGAGGTCCGAGTTCTTGCGGATTCGCGAGAAGGTCGTGCGACCGCGGTCGTCGGTGGCGACCAGTATTTCGCGAAGCAGGGCGCCGGTGACGCCGGTCGCCGTGTAGGTCGCCTCGAGCTCCACGTTGTCCCGGCCCCAGCCGCCGCCGCTGGTTCCCGCGAAGGTGTCATCGTCGATGAAGGGCCGGTCTGCGAGGACGGGGAGGTCACACGCGTCGGCGACGGAGACGATCATGCGCTCGAGGGCCACCGGGCCGACGAATTCCACCGCGTCGAGCTCACCGAGGTCGTCGAAGAGGTCGTCGTCGCCCGTGCCTAGGGCCCCGTCCGGGCCATTCCGATGGGCGATGATGTTCGCCGCCGCCGTTTCGTGGGTGGCGATCGGATGGAAGAGTCGATCGAGGCTGTCGAAGGTCGTCGTCGAACGATTGACCACCTGCAGGACCTCCCGCAGCTCGCACTCGGTGTAGAAACCGTCGGCCTTGGCGGCGGCTCCCCCGAAGGAGGCGTTCGCGGAGTCGCCTTCCGGGGCGGCGGGACCCACGCAGGCCCCCGAGGGCAGTGGTAGGAGGGAGACTAGGAGGGCGAGCGTGCTGCGTTGGACCTTGGTCATGGCTTTTCCCGCCTGAGCAATAATCGGGCCGAGGATCCCGGGCTGCCCTGGCCATGCCCTGGCCATGCCCTGGCCATGTTTCGCCTCGGCGGGCAAAGGCAGATCGCCCTACGAACCCAAGGGATGTGGGCTCCCTCGGGGATATCTCGCCGGCCCGAGGGACTGCGCCTCGCAGGACACAGAGAACGCCGGCGGCTGTCTCGAGGTGACTGCTTCGGTGGCCACCGGTCGGGCGAACTTCCCGGCGCCCCGGTTGTCCTCCCTTCATGGCACCTGTCATGGCTCCTGGAATCGAAGCGGTTGGCGCGTGTAGCCTCGCGCCCATGAGGGCATACAAAATCATCGTCATCGGGGCGCTCGCCCTCGTCGCAGGGCCCCTCGCTGCTTGTGATGGCAATGCGCGGCCGGCCCAGGGGTCGATCCACCAGGAACACATGGGGGTCGTCGCCCAGCTCATCCGCACGGACCGGGCGGAGCACCGGGTTGGCATCCAGTCGGCGGCCGAACGGTTAGCCCCGGGCTTCGTGGCGACGGAGGACCCTGAGGAGCGCGAGCGGCAGATGCGCTACGCCCTGCGCTACGTCCAAGAGCCGCCGCGGGGGGTGCCGGAGTTCATCGTCTCCCCGATGAGCTTCCTCGCCGCGGTCGGTCGGGATGGCGTAATCATCGCCCGCGACGGACGGGCCGGGGACGACCACATGAAGGGGCAGAACTATGCCGAGCGGTACGAAACCGTTCTGCGAGCCCTCGAGGAGGGGCGCCCCGGCTACGAGCTCGCGGAGTTTCCTTCATCGGAGGAAGGCGGCGAGTCGAGCTACTCGATGCTCTTTGTACACCCGTCGCGGCGGAACGGGGAGGTCGTCGGGGCGGCCGTCGCCGGGATCCCCCTCTGGCGTGAAGCTCAGCGCCTGACCCGCCAGCTGCAGATCGATCACGCCGATCAGAACGGCCTGATCTTCTGGGTCTACCTTTACAAGGGCGACCAGCTCTTTCACTACGGCACCCCCGACGGGGTCGATGGGGAGATGAACGAGGGCGCGGCGGCGAGCGCCGCCCGGGCCGCCGGGTTGGCGACCAGCCCCGGGGGCTTCACCTCCGACGTGCTCATCCAAGGTCGCTGGTTCGCCTACGGAGTCTTGCCCATCCCGAGCCTCGGCGAGGACATGGGCGCCGTCATCTGGCGCGCCGACCCGATGTAAATAGCGAACGCCTTCTCGTCGATCCCAACAGTGTCGGATGGGGTGCGAGACACAAGCGAGGTGGTCTCGGTTACGAAGCAGCTTAGCGGACTACCTTTTGTAGGTGAGCAGGCAGCGCAGGAACCGGGGCCACGTCGCGCCGTGGATCGCGCTCCAGGCGATACTGTTTACATCACGGAGGGGCAGAAGAACTCTACGGCGCCGGTGCCGTTGTTGGATTCGTCGCACTCGTGAAATGACGCGTCGGGCATGTCCGCCGGGTCGTTGAGGGTCACTTCGAAGGAGAAGACCTCCCCTTCGCGTCCCGCGGGCAAGGCGAAGGGGGCTGTGAGGGTGACCAGTTCGCTCTCTCCTGGAAGCAGCGGCCGGGTCGTCGCTTCGGTTCCGAGGCGGGTCCGCCCGCCGCCGGTTACGTCCCAGAAGGTCACGGGGATGCCGGCCGGTGCTCCGGCGGCGCCGCGATTGAGCACCCGGACCGAGAGTGCCATCTCGGCTGGGCACCTATCGGTCGAGGCGTGCAGGTCCACCGGGACCACGTCCGGGGCGTCGAAGAGCCCATCGGGTTGCACGTTTTGGCGGAAGTTGTTCAGCCCCGGGGTGCTCCAGTTTGCAGCTTCGGATCGCGGCACGGTGCCGTCTTCTTCGATGTTGGTGACGTGGTACGTGTGCTGGTTCCAGATCCTCCGGGTGCGCACCCATTCGTTCCGGGGGTGGCCGTAGACGTGGATACCCGTCGTCGAGGCAGAGCCGTCTGCGCAGGTCGCGAACGCGTAGTTGTTCTCCATCAAGATGATCTCGGCGTGGTCGTCGTTGTCGACGTCGACGACGATCGGATACTCCTTGAGCGTGCCGCTCGCATTGCACCGGTCATCGAGGATCGTGCCGTCGGGGCCGCGGAAGATGCGCAGGCGCAGCTCGTCGTTGTAGAGGACCTCGGCGACGCCATCTCCCTCGAAGTCGAAGATGGACGAGCCCGTCGAACGGCTCGAGCGATCCTGGGTCTCGTACCACCACTTCCGCGTGCCATCGTGTTCGAAGACCACGTATGCGAAGCCGCCGGCGAAGGCGATTTCGGGGTTCGGGTCGTCGTCGAAGTTCGCGATGGTCGGGGGCCCGCCGCCGGCGGGGTTTCCGTCGGTCGCAATCACGCCCGCGAGCTCGGGGGGATTGATGTCCGTCGGTCCCCACTCGACGACGCCGGTCGCGGCGTCGATCGAACTGATGGAGTGTGTGCCGCTCGCCACGACGATGATCTCGGGTAGGCCGTCGAGGTCCACGTCGGCGACGGCGGAGTGGCCGCCCGGGAGTGCGGGGAGGGCGCCATCGACGACCCGCTCCCAGACCGCGGTTCCGTCTGCTTCGTAGACGCCGTTGGCGCTCACCAGCTCGAGTTCGCCGTCCCCGTCGACATCGGCGAGGGTATTGTACGTGCCGCCGGCGCCGCGGTTGTCTCGGATGCGCTGGACGACCGTGCCGTCGGCGTGGGCGATCACGAAGCGAACCACGATTTCCGGGACGCCATCCCGGTCCATGTCGCCGATGGCCGGCGCGTCGAAGCCGCAGGGCACGTCGTTGGGGGCCGTGTCGAAACGTCGGATGAGGGTGCCATCGGCGGCCACCAGGATCAGGTGCCCCGCGACTCGGGTCACGTTGCTGCCCTCGGAGCACGCGACGATCTCCGGGCCCGGGGAGCTCGCGTCGAGTTCGGCGATGGCCACCTCGCCGCCACCTTGGGTGCGATATCCGGGATCCGCGACCGGCCAGAGCTCGCGGCCGTCGTCACCGCTCAGGGCCCGGAGGACCCCGTTGCCCCAGTAGTCGTGGCCGGTGAAGGTGTGGAAGACCACGTCGGGGATGTCGTTCTCGTCGATGACCCCGTCGCCGTTGTCGTCGGTGAGGTTCGCGACCATCGGCGCCATCATCACTTGGTTGTGAACGCTCATGGCGGCGGGACCGGCGGCGGGGGGCCAGTTCCACTCTTCGATGAGCTCGAGGGGCGCGACCGGGGGGCGGTACTCACAGGCTTCTCCCATGGCCCGGGGCAGGCAGCGCATCGCTGTCGACTCGCAGTAGGAGCCTTCGGGGCAGTCTCGGCTCGTCGTGCACGGGTCTCCAGGGGTCGTGCAGGCGCCGAGGTAGCAGAGGTCTCCGGCGCCGCAGCAGACGGCGTCTCCGCCGGTCCCACAGGGGGTTTCGGCGCTGCCGCAGGAGAGCACGCAGCGGTCCGCCTCGCACACGTGGTCCGGGCCGCAGCACGCCGCGCCGCAGAGGTCGATGGGGCTACAGCAACGACCCATGCCGCAGGTCTCCCCGTCGGCGCAGCACGCGTCGGCGCAGACCCGGGCCGGGGCGCACATCGGTATGCCGGTGTCGGTGCTGCCGCTGTCGGGGCGTTCGGCGCAGGCGCCATCTCGGCATTCGAGGGCCGTCTGGCATTCACTCGAGCTCGCGCAGGGGTCGCCGACTCCGCCGGGGCCGCCCCCTCCTCCGTCGTCGCCGCAGGCGACGATGCCCAGAGCAAGGACTGAAAACACGGAAACCAGGACGCCGGAGGTCAGAAGTGAAGTGTTTGCCATCGCCGGAGCATACCGCTCGGGCGGAGCCTGTGCGATGCTCCGCGGCCGATGCTCACCGGAGCCCGCTGCGAAGAGTGCAATCACTCACTTCCGATGAAGGCGCCCCTCGGCGACTTTCG
>JAFDCW010000493.1 GCA_019312705.1 Deltaproteobacteria bacterium | reverse complement strand
ACCGGCGACCAGCTCGGAGCGATAGCCCAGGGGCCCGACGGTCTCATCGACACCGGCGCGTGGGATACGACGGTGACCCGCCTCGGCAGCACCGCGATCAACGACGAGGCGATCGCCGACAAGCTCTCAGTGCTCGGGATCGTCGGCCCGATGTTCCTCCCGCCCAGCGCCATGTGAGCCCACAGTGCGGGGATCAGAGGAGTAGATGGGATGATCGCGACGGGCCGGGGTCGCGTCGCAAGAAGGGCAACCGAAGGACATGCTTACGCATATTCGAGGTTGCCCGACGCCGCGAGGCGGCTCCGGAACGAGCGAGGGCCCTTCTACTCTTCTGATCCCCGCACCAGTTCGCGGTTGGCGAAGACGTTGGTGAGGAACGAGCGGCGAAGCGTTTCGTCACCGACCCCGTCGGCGATCTCGAGGACCCGCGCGCGGCCCCGGAGGCGTACCTCCTGGGCCTCGTCGTTTTGTCCCGCAGCCTCGAGGGCGGAGGCCCGCGCCAAGAAGAGCTCGGACTCCCCTTCTTCGAGCCCCCCGAGGCGGTCTCGGAGCGACAGCGCGGCGAGGGAGCTCTCGAGGGCTACATCGACTTGCCCCCCCGCGAGGGCTACCTCGGCGATGCCCGTGAGGCCCATGGCGTAGAGCCCTTCGAGGCCGGCGCTGGCCGCCGCGACCGCAGCGCGTCGAGCCTCGGCCAGGGCTTCTGGTCCCGCTTCGGACTCCCCGGAAGAGCCGAGCCGCGCTCGGGCGAGATAGATACCGGCGGCGACCGCGAGGCGGGTTTCTCCCGAGTCTTCACCGATGGCGAGGGCCGCCTCGAGGACGGGCCGAGCGTCGTTCTGGCGGCCGAGGGCCATGAGTGAATACCCCTGGTTCGCGAGGGCGTAGCCCTCCATGAGGTGACTGCCGAGGCGCCGGCATTTTGCCACCGCCGCCCCGAGCGCCACCTCGGCGGCCGCGTACTCGCCGATACGATTGTCGAGGTCCGCGAGGTTCATCTCGGCGCCGGCGACCCGCCGTAGATCGCCGGCTGCGGTGTAACCATCGACGGTCGCCTGATAGGCAGCGCGGCGTTCGGCCAGGTCTCCGGCGACGGTGGCAACCTGGGCGGACCACAGGCTGAGGGAGGTGCGCAGATCCTGGCGACCCTCGGGGGCCGCCCCGCGCGCCTCGGCGAGAGCCGCCCGCGCGGCCCCTTGGTCCTGGGCATAGGCCAGGAGCACGGCTTGGCGGCCCCGGGCGGTCACGAAGACATCGTCGAGGTTGGCGGCCCGGGCCTTGGCGACAGCCTCTCTGGCGACGCCGAGGGCCTCTTCTTGTTGGCCGAGGCGAAAGAGGCACACCGCCCGATTGGTCAACGCCCGGGCCCGCTCGCCATCGTCCACGGCGGCGTCGAGGGCCCGGCCCAAGGCCTCTCCCTGCTGCTCGAGGCGGCCGAGAAACTCGAGGGCGTCGCCGCGCGCCATCTGAAGCTCGAACCACCGGGACCGAGGCACGCCCAGGGCCAGAGCCCGGTCGGCGCTCGCCAAGACGCGGGGCGCGTCACCGAGATCTGCAGCGGCATTCGCCGCGCGGCGGTACCAGCTCGCCGCGTCGGTCTTGCGCCCGGCGTACTCGTAATGCTGAGCCACCTCCTCGGGCGCCGCTTCGTCCATCGTCGCGAGGTGCTCGGCGAGGCGAAGGTGCAAGTCATCCCTGAGGGCCCGGGCCATCATCCGATACGCAACGTCGCGGACGATGCTGCTGCGGAAGCGATACTCGCGACGGCGCGGAGGACCCGGCCGGGACCGAGACGCGAAGATATCGCGGCGGGTGAGCGATACGAGGTGCGCCTTCGGCTCGGCGAAGCCAATGGCCGCGAGGTCATCGGTGGTGAAGGGACGGGGGAAGAGTGCTGCACGCTTGCAGAGGGCTTTCTCTTGCGTAGAAAGATGATCGAGGCGGCTCTGGACGGCGGCTTCCACGGTGAGAGGGAGCGGCAAGTCGTCGACGGGGCCACCGAGGCGCCCCTCCTCGAGGAGGGCGAGGGCAATTTGCTCGACGAAGAGCGGGTTGCCCGCCGAACGCTCGGCGAGCAGCCGTGTCGTCTCCGGGGGCAAGCTCTTGCCCCCGAGGAAGACGGGGACGAGCTTTTCGATCTCCGCCCCTCGAAGACCGCCGAGGGTGAGCTTCTGGGATGCGGCGCCGGCCAGGAACTCCGGATGGTCTTCGATGAGCTGGGGTCGGGCGGTGAGGAAGAACAAGACCGGAGAATCGGCGAGCTGTTCGCCGATATCTTCGACGAGAGAACGGCTGCCTTCGTCGGCCCAGTGCACGTCCTCGAGGACAACTGCGACGGGGGCTGCTTCGGCGAGGGCCGCGAGCCAGTCCATGATGCCGAGGCGCAGACGGTCCTGCATCAGCCGAGGGTCCTGCCGCGCCGCTTCGAGGACGGCCGACGGGGGCATGTCGACGCCGAGCAAGGCTCCGAAGAAGATGGCCGTTTCGTCTGCCGTCGGCCCGGGGCCCATCGCAGCCTCGGTGATTCGATGCACGGCCTGACGGCGTACCTCGAGGTCGCCGGCCCCATAGAGCCGAGGCCAGCCGTGCCGGTCCGCACCCCAGACGGCGAAACCTGCGAGGATGGACCCCCAGAGGTCGAGGCCGACCCCCCGCCGTCCGGGGTTGGCGCGGGCCGAGAGCACGAAGTAAGGCTCTTCGTCGTGGTCGTTCTCTTCCTCCTCGAGGAGCCGCACGAGCTCCCACCGCAGGTGACTCTTGCCGATGCCAGGAGGGCCCGTCACGAGGACCGTAACCGCGCGGGACTCTTCACGGACCGTCCGACATGCCGTGGCGAGCTGAGCGAGCTCGGCCGCCCGGCCGACGGTGCGCAAGCGCTGCGGAGGCGGCAGGGTGCTGGGCGGCCCCCCGGAGACGCGGTCGGTGATTTCGTACTCGCCGCTCTCGAGCTTCTTGATGGCGTAGAGGCTGGAGAGGGCGCGAGCACTGGCGGCGTCGATCGCGATGCCCTGGACCCGAGCAGCGCACGCCCGTTCGGCGGTGACCAGGGCCGACCCCGCGATGCCCGTTGCGCCGCTGTGGGTCGCCCGGCCCGACGCGACCGCCATGTATCGGGCGGCCGCCCGGGCATCGAGGGCCGCCCGAGCAGCGCGTTCGACCTCGTCGCCTTCCCAGGCCTTGCCGCCGAAGAGCCCGATAGCCCGGTCGCCCATCACCGGAATGAACGTGCCCCCGGCCTGCTCGATCGCCACGGCGAGGGACGTTCGGTCCAGCATGCCGTCGGCAAAGAGCACCGCGACGACGCGCTGCTCCCCTGGTGTAATCGAAGGCGAATGCTCCGATGGCGAGGTCACGGCGCTCGCTGCGACCTCCTCCCGGGCCGCCCCGGCCTCATCGGGGTCGATCTCCTGGAGGGCGGCGAGAAGCTCGGCGGCGGTTGAATAGCGGTCTTCGGGATTCTTCTCGAGACAGCGGCTCACGACCCCGGCGAGGGACGGGGGCGTGTGAGGCGCGACCAGCGTCAAGGAGGGCGCCTGCTCGATCATCACGGCGAGGATCGTCGCGAGGGGTGTCGAGCGCTCGAAGGCAGGCCGGCCGGCGAGGGCCTCGTAGAGCACCCCCCCGAGGGACCAGACATCGGTCCGTGCGTCGAGGGAGCTGACCCCGTTGGCCTGCTCCGGCGAGAGATAAGTCGGGGTGCCCAGCACGTTGCCGGTCGCAGTGAGGCGCGTGTGCTCGCCGCCGAGGTGGGCGATGCCGAAGTCGATGATCTTCAGCGAGCCATCGCTGCGGATGAAGAGGTTCGAGGGTTTGAGATCGCGGTGGATGATGTGCATGCGGTGTGCCGCAGCGAGGCCCTCGGCGGCCGCGATACCGAGGGTGAGCACCTCGGCCGGCGTGAGGCGTTCGCGGGTGAACACCTCGGAGAGCACGTTGCCCTCGAGCAACTCGAAGGCGATCCACGGGAGGTCCCCATCCACCCCGGCGTCGACGATCTCGATGACGTTCGGATGGTCGATCCGGATCTGGGCTTCGCGCTCGAAACGGGCGCGCTCCGCGGCGCTTCGAATGCTATTGCCGAGCAGGGTCTTGACCGCGACCACGCTCCCATCGGGCCCTACAGCCCGGTAGACGATGCCCATGCCCCCCCGGCCGAGGACCTCGCCAAGGGCGTAGCCCCCGACGCTCTCGCGCGGGGGCATATCCGGGGCAACCTCGGGGCGATCCTCGATCACTCGCGCATTATGCACCGACCCGAGCCGGGATCACCTCAATGCTCGGTCTGGCGTTGTGACAATCCTCGATGGCGCCTTCCGCGACGCGCAGAACGGGCGAGGCCGACGAGGAATACGAGGAAGACAAACAACGGTCACCGGTCGGGCAAGAGAGGGGGAAGAGGATAAAGAAGCGGCCGCCGTGCACGTTGTCTGGGGGGGAAAGGACTTCGTGCACGACGACCGCAGGGGGGGAAGGGATGCC
>JAFDCW010000492.1 GCA_019312705.1 Deltaproteobacteria bacterium | reverse complement strand
GGTTGGGTCCGGCAATCACTGCTGCGCCGCCTCGCCGGAGGCGCCTGCGTACTGCACGACCCGGGCGGTCTGTCGCGCCGTGGCGGACACCACGTAAAAAAGGCCCACCCACCGAAAATCCATGCCCCCGCCGGCGACCCACTCATGACCCGGCGGCGAGCTGGCTATCCTGAGTGTTTTCGTCTCTCTTCTGCTCCGGTAGCCTTCCATCGTTCCACCCCCTTGCACTCGCCGCCGGGTTGCTCTTGGCCCGGGAGTCTTCTACATCATTTACGTTTTCCCCCTACAACCCGGGAACGGCCGTCCATGGACCAAGACCTCGAGAAACAGCTCAAGGAAGTCATCGTCGAGTCTCTGATGCTCGAAGACGTCAAGCCCGAAGAGATCGACTCGGAAGAGGCGCTTTTCGTCGAAGGCCTCGGCCTCGATTCGATCGACGCCCTCGAGCTCGCCATCGCCATCGACAAGAAGTTCGGCGTACGCATCAAGCCTGACGACGAAGACACCCAGAAGGTCTTCGCGAACGTGAAGAGCCTCGCGGCCTACGTCGCGGGGCGCCTGGCCGAGAACTGACCGGGGCTTTCGGTGGATGGGCCGGGGCCCATCGACACGATGCGCGTCTTCGCCGCAGTGATGAGCACGATCTTGGCGGTCGCCTATCCGGTGGCCGTCTTTTACGCGCTCACCCACTATAGCCCCCGGATGGTCGGCCTCCTCGGCCTCGCCATCCTCATCCCGCTCTTCGCCCTCCGCTTTCACGACGCAGACCGCGCGCACCTCTGGGCGGTCCTTCGAGTTCCCCTCGTCGTGCTCTCCTTGCTGCTCCTCGGCGTCCTCTTCGATGACCAACGCTTCGTGCTCGCCATGCCCGTCATGATCAGCCTCGCCCTCCTCGGTACCTTCGGCGCCTCCCTCCGGGCGCCGATGACCCTCGTCGAGCGGTTCGCGCGCATGCAGGAGGACCACCTCGATGACGCCCAGGTCGCCCACTGCCGGCAGACCACCGTCGCCTGGTGTGTCTTCTTCGTGGTGAACGCGGCGGTCGCGGCGGCCCTCGCCCTCCTCGAGATGACCGGGTGGTGGGCGCTCTACACCGGGGGCATCGCCTATGGGCTGATGGGCCTGATGTTCGTTGCGGAATACATCATTCGGCAGTATCGATTCCGCAGGTACGGACGCGGGCCCCACGACCGGCTCCTCGCCCTGATCTTCCCGGCCCCCGAGCCGACCGAAACCACCCCCCAAAATACCCCAGATGCGCCAAGGGCGCCGAATACTCCAAGTATCGAAGGAGCGGACCGATGAGCGAAGAGATCCCGCTCCCCCTGGGCCAGAGCAAGCCCGACGACATCATCGCCTTTGGCCGGGGCGGTGACGTCGACGCCAAAGCCCTGCTCGGCGCGGCCCGCGCCATCGCCGACACGCTGCCCGAGCCGGACGTCGACGACCAGGTCATCGTCCTGTGTCGGGATCGCCTCGCCTTCGCCGCGGCCGTCTTCGGAGCCTGGGAGGCTGGTTTCGGCGTGGCCCTGCCTCCGAACGCTCAGCCCGAGACCGTGAAGTCGATCCGCGAGCGGCCCGAGGTCGCGACCGTCCTGCACGATGGAGAGGGCCCGAAGGGCATCGACGTCCGCGAGCTCATCGCGGCGGCGGGGACCAGCGATGAGTCTCTCGCGCAGATCGCTTCCGAACGGCACCTCGCCACGGTCTACACCTCGGCCTCGACCGGCGAGCACCGGGCGTGCCCGAAGACCGGGGCCCAGCTCTTCGGTGAAGTGAAGACCCTCCTCGAGGCGTTCCCCGAGGCGTCGGGGGCCCGGGTCCTGAGCGTCGTCCCCGCTCATCACATCTACGGCCTGCTCTTCGGGGTGCTGGTGCCGACCTGCGGCGGCGGAGCCTTCCACCGCGAGGGGCCCCGGGACGTCGAAGGCCTCGGGCAGGCCTTGCGCGCCGGCGTCGACGTATTGGTGAGCGTGCCCGCCCACCTGCGCAGCCTGCGATTTGCGGAAGACGGCGCCCTCCCCGAGGTCGGTCGAGTCTTCTCCTCCGGGGCACCCCTCCCCGCAGACACAGCCAAGGACCTCCACCAGCGCGCCGGATGGACCGTTACCGAGGTCCTCGGTTCGACGGAGACCGGCGGCATCGCCTGGCGCGAGCGCTCTTCGGCGCCGGCCACGCCCTGGCAGCCCTTTCCCGGCGTCACCGTGAACGCCGGCGATGGTGAGCTCATGTTGCTCGAATCGCCGCTGCTCTCGGCCGGCGTGCCCCAGCCCTTCATCGGCGGGGATCGCGTCAAACCCCTCGGCGACGGGCGCTTCGAACACCTCGGCCGCGCCGACGGCGTGCTCAAGATTGGCAGTACCCGCGTCTCCGTGGCCGAACTCGCCGCGCGCCTCGCCGAGATCGACGGCGTCCGCGACGCGGCGGTACTCCCGGTCGAAGTCGGCGGAGCCCGGGGCATCGAGACCTGGGCGGCGCTCGTGGCCCCAGGCCTCGAGGCGAAGGTCATTCGGAAGGCGTTGCGCAAGTGGCTCTCGCCGGTGGTGATCCCCCGGCGCTTCCGTTTCGTCGACGAGCTTCCCCGGCAGGCGAGCGGCAAGCTCCGGCGCGAAGATCTCTTGGCGCTCTTCGGTGCGCCCATGGATGACGACCTCGAGGGAAGCTCTGCGGGCCGGATCCTCGCTCCCGAGAGCTCCGGAGGAGAGGCGTGACCTTTCGCGTCACCGGGGTCGTGCCGACGTACGACAACCCGGCGACGATTCGCACGGTCGTCACGAGCCTGCTCGAGCACGTCGATCACGTCGTGGTCGTCGATGATGGCTCCGGCGCCGAGGGACGGGCTGCCTGTGCCGAGCTCGGCGCCGAAGGGCTGGCCCACGTCGTCCACCACGAGGTGAACGGGGGTAAAGGAGCCGCGGTGAAGACGGGCCTCCGGGCCGCGAAAGACCTGGGATTCACCCACGCTCTGCAAGTCGACGCCGACGGCCAACACGACATCGATGACGCGCCGCGGTTCATCGAGGCCGCCCGCGAAAACCCTCGCTCCCTCATCCTCGGCGACCCCTGCTACGACGACACCGCCCCGAGCGCTCGCCGCATCGGCCGCAAAATCACCGCCTTCTGGCTCGCCGTCGAGTGTGGCCGCGGCGTCATCGGCGATGGCATGGTCGGATTTCGCGTCTACCCCGTCGAGGCCGCCCTCGCGGTTCCCGTGGCCGGGGACGCGATGGACTTCGACGTGGAGATCGTCGTGCGCCTCGTCTGGGCCGGTCTGCCCGTCGTCAATATCCCGACCAAGGTGCGCTACCTCGAAGAAGACGAGGGCGGCGTCTCCCATTTTCGCGGCTTCCGCGACAACGTGCTGATCAGCTGGCTGCATTTTCGCCTCTCGGTGCGTCGGGTCTTCGCGCTGGTATTTCGCGTTCACCCCAAGAGGCTGCCCGAATGAGTGAGGCCGGTTGGAAGGACCACGAAGAGGCCGGGTCTGGGTGGGCCCTCGCTCTCCTCGTCAGGATCGCCACCGGCTTCGGCCGGGGCCCGGCTCGCTTCGCCATGCGCGTGACCGCCTTCTATTTCGTCCTCGTCTCGCGTCAGGCCCGCCGCACCGCAAATGACTTCCTCCGGCGCATCGGCGAACGCTCCGGTTTTTGGGCGGCCTACGGGCAGATCCTCCGTTTCGCTCAAGTTTCCCTCGATTCCCTCTTCTTTCTCCGCGGAAAGCTCGGCCATTTCGACGTCACCCGGGACGGACACGAGTACCTCGCCCGCCTCCGCGACCAGGAGAACGGCGCCGTGCTGCTCGGAGCCCACCTCGGTTCGTTCTACGCGATGCGTGCTGCAAGCCACGACGAGACCTTGCCCATCTATCCGCTGGTCTTCCTCAAGAACGCGAAGAAGTTCAACGATGCTCTGCGCAGCCTCGACCCCGACAGCCACACCCAGCTGATCGAGATGGACGACCAGGACGTGGGTTTCGTGCTCAAGGTGCGGGAGCTCGCCGAAGAGGGCGGCCTCATCGCCATCCTCGCCGACCGCGTCGCCCCGGGCGGAAAGAACGCCACCGTCGACTTCCTCGGCGCCCCGGCGCGGTTCCCCGTAGGCCCCTACATCCTCGCCGCGAGCCTTCGTTGCCCGGTCTACTTCGTTTGCGGTATCTACCGGGACCCAAATCGCTATGAGCTTCA
Organism: Deltaproteobacteria bacterium; assembly: GCA_019312705.1. The sequence continues at coordinate 298 of JAFDCW010000492.1, read as the reverse complement.
CTGCGAGCCCTTTGCGGACCGCATCGTGCTCCCCCGCAAGACCCGACAAGAAGCTCTTCAAAAGTACGCCCAACAATACGCCGACGTCGTGGCTCGCTATGCTCGCGAAGCCCCGGACAACTGGTTCAACTTCTACGACTTCTGGACAAACGAAGACCGTGCCGACTGAAGCAAATACGAGAACGACCCTGAGAGATGTGCCCCTCGGCGCTGGCCACGTGACGATCGAGGATGTCGTCGACATCTCGCGCGGACGCGCCACGCCGACGATCGACACCGACGAGGAGGTCCGCTCCAG
>JAFDCW010000491.1 GCA_019312705.1 Deltaproteobacteria bacterium | reverse complement strand
CGGCGCCTTCGACCCGACGACCATGGGGAGCGTCTCGAACGTGGGACTCATGGCTCAGAAGGCCGAGGAATACGGTTCCCACGACAAGACCTTCGTCATCGAAAGCGCCGGGGCGGTTTGCATCGTCGACGCCGACGGCAACGAGTTGACCCGACACGAGGTCGAGGCCGGGGACCTCTGGCGCGCGTGTCAGGCCAAGGACGCGCCAGTCCGCGATTGGGTCAAGCTCGCCGTGGGCCGCGCCCGGGCGACTGGCACCCCGGCGGTCTTCTGGCTCGATGAGGCCCGCGCTCACGATGCCCAGCTCATCGCCAAGGTGAATACCTACCTCGAGGACCACGACACCGACGGCCTCGACATCCGCATCATGAAGCCGGTCGACGCGACTCTGTTCTCCGTCGAGCGCATCAAAGATGGCAAGGACACGATTTCGGTGACCGGCAACGTGCTGCGCGACTACCTCACGGACCTCTTCCCCATCCTCGAGGTCGGCACCAGCGCCAAGATGCTCTCGATCGTTCCGCTGATGGCGGGGGGCGGCCTCTTCGAGACCGGCGCCGGCGGTTCGGCGCCGAAGCACGTGCAGCAGTTCGAAAAAGAGAACCACCTGCGCTGGGACTCCCTCGGCGAGTTCCTCGCCCTCGCGGTCTCCCTGGGCCACGTTGCCGACCGCTACGACCACGGACAGGCGAAGGTCCTCGGTGAGACCCTCGACGACGCGACCACCAAGTACCTGCTCGAGAACAAGTCGCCTTCCCGGAAGGTGAACGAGCAGGACAACCGCGGCAGCCACTTCTACATCGCCCTCTACTGGGCCGAGGCCCTGGCCCAAAGCGCCGACGCTGACCTCTCGGCGCGTTTCGCCAAGGTCGCCGAAACGCTTCGGGAAAACGAAGACAAGATCGCGTCCGAGCTCCTCGAGGTCCAAGGCCCGCCGATGGACATCGGCGGTTACTACGAGCCCAACGACGCCCTCGCCGCGAAGGCCATGCGCCCCAGCGCGACCTTCAACGAGATCATCGCCGGCGTCTGAGCGGCCTCCCAGAGCGGCATTCAAACGGTCCGTCGCTCTAGCGTATGCTGGGGCGATGACCGCTGAGACCGACACGCGGGGACCCCTCGAGGTCCTTCTGGGCCTCCTGGCTCCCGCCGCCTTCGGGGATGAGCTGACGGAGGGGTTCTGCCTCGTTCGGGCCTCGACGGAGTTCGGCATGCGTCTCGTGCTCGAAGACACCGCGGGAGGAGGCGAGGTCACGGTCGAGGTCGCTGTCCGTGACGAGGGGCGCCCTTACGCGGCGGCGTCGCGACACTTCGCGTTTTCCTACCGGGCTACGCCCGCCCTCGACGAGGGCCGAGGCTTCGCGCTTTGCGAGGCGCTCGCCGCCCGGGCCCGGAGCAACGAAGACCGAGTCCTCGGCGCCCTGGCGCACGTCCGGGCGGGCACCGCGGCCGCGCCCCGCATTCGCCCCGTCGAGGTCGGGTCGCTGCTCGAGCCCCTAGGAGACGGTGACGACCGGTTTCTCGGTCTGAGCCCCTACGTGGGTTGCCTCATCGGCTGCCGCTTCTGCTACGCGCAATCCCACCTCGCGGCGTGGCGTAAGCTCGTGGGCCTGCCCGACGCCCCGTGGGGCTCCTACGTCGAGGTGCGCAGGAATGCCGCCGAGGTCCTGCGCCGGGAACTCGAGTCCGCCCCGCCTCTTCCAATCAAGCTCTGCCCGCTCGCCAGCGATCCGTATCACGCGGTCGAAGCCGAGGAAGGCATTACCCGCGCCTGCCTCGAGGTGCTGCGCGAGGACCGCCAAACCCGTCCGCCCCACGACGTATTGGTGCTCACCCGGGCGGCTCTTGTCCGGCGCGATTTCGACGTCCTCGGAGACCTCGGCGCCTATCTCGGCGTGTCCCTGCCGACCATCGACGATGAGGTTCGCGCTCACTTCGAGCCCCGAGGCGCGACGGTGACCGAGCGCCTGGCTCTGCTCCGGGATGGCCGGGACGCCGGCGCCCAGACCTTTGCTGTCGTCCAGCCGATCCTCCCCGGAAGCATCAACGCCCTCGCCGATGCCCTCGCGGAGACGGTCTCGTCGGTTCGTGTCGCCGTCCTCGAGGGGGAAGAGGGGGCCGCGGCTGACTTTCGGGACCCGCGCTACGCCCCGGCCCGGGAAGCGTCCTGGCAGGCCGACCGCGCCCAGCAACTGAGGGAGGCCCTCGGAGCGCGCGGGGTGTCCCTGTGGACCTCGGAGCTGCCGCCCTCTTCGTAATTCGAAGGCCGCGGTAGTATTGCCGCCATGACGCGCAGCTACCTCTTCGAGACGGACGAGCACCGGGCCCTCCGGCAGCAAGTGCGGAAGTTCGCCGAACAGCGAATCGCCCCCCACGCCCACGGTTGGGAGGAGGCGGGGGAGTTCCCGAGGGCCCTCTACGGCGAGGCCGCCGAGGCCGGCGTGCTCGGTATCGGATATCCAGCCGAGGTCGGCGGCCACGGGGGGGACCTTACCCACACCCTCGTCGCGGCAGAAGAGCTGGTCCTCGCGGGCAAATCGGTGGGCACCACGGTGGGCCTCGGAAGCCACGGCATCGCCCTGCCGCCGATCGTGCGCTTCGGCACCGAAGAGCAGAAAGCTCGATTCGTCGAGCCCGTCCTCCGGGGCGAGCGGGTATCGGCCCTCGCGATAACCGAGCCCGGCGGCGGCAGCGACGTCGCGTCGCTCCGGACCACCGCGGTCCTCGATGGAGAGGACTACGTCGTCAACGGCAGCAAGACCTTCATCACCTCGGGATGCCGGGCGGACTTCGTGACGACGGCAGTCCGTACCGGCGGGGAGGGCCACGGCGGGGTCTCGCTCTTGGTGATCGAGAAGGGCACGCCGGGGTTCTCGGTCTCGAAGAAGCTCGCCAAGACCGGGTGGTGGGCCAGCGACACCGCAGAGCTCACCTTCGAAGATTGCCGCGTGCCGACCGTGAATCTCATCGGTGTCGAAAACGCCGGCTTCCTCGCCATCATGACCAACTTCGTCTCGGAGCGGCTCTACCTCGCGGGCCAGTGCGTCGCGATAGCCGAGCTCGCCTACCGCGAGAGTGTCGCCTATGCCCGTGACCGGGCGGCCTTCGGCAAGAGCCTGATGGGCTTTCAAGTGACCCGCCACAAGTTGGCGGACATGGCTTCGAGGATCGCGGCCGCCCGGGCCCTCACTGGCGAGGTCGCGGCCCGCCACGCGGCCGGGGAGGAGGACCCGGCGCTGGCCGCGATGGCCAAGAACACCGCGTCCGACATGTGCAGCTTCGTCTGCGACCAGGCGGTGCAGATCCACGGCGGATACGGCTACATGCGTGAGTACGTAGTCGAGCGCCTCTATCGAGACGCCCGCCTCTATCCGATTGGCGGCGGCACCCGAGAGATCATGAACGAAATCATCTCCAAGGCCGAGGGGTACTGAGAGCCGGCCTATTTGCCCCCGAGGACGATCCCCTGCTCGATGAAGTCCGCGAGCATGCCGCCGAGGCTCTCGATGAACTTCTCGGTGATGGCGGTGTCGTGTTTGGCGCAGACGCGTTTCACGACGTCGGCGACTGTCTCCGCGCTGGCGAGCCACCCGTCCACCAGGTCCGCCGAGAGCGCGTTCGGGACCCAGGTGTAGAGGCGGTCGTCTTCGGACCTGCGGTAGATCATCACGGCAGTCGTCCTCGGGGCGTATTGCGTCTCTCCGTCGGCGAGTTCCTTCTGAACCGGATGGTCGAAGCGCAGCTGCCTGAGGGTGGGGTTCATGACGGCCACCTTCTCGAAGGTGAAATCACCGGGCTCCTCGGGCCAGGGCACGTCGACGTAGCCGACCTCCCATTTGGCGGCTTCGAGGCGGCCCACCTCGACCGCCCACCGCGGCACGCTCTTGTCGGCGTTCCATCGCGGGATCGCGAAGTCCGCGAAGGCCGGCACGATCTCCCGGATGTAACGGGTTCGGGGTGGCGCCTCGTCGAGCCAGGCGTCGTAGGTCGCCTGGTAGCGCGCGTCGCCGAGGGCTGCGACGGTCCGCGGCAGGCCGCTCTTGATCATGCCCTGCATGCGGCGGCGCACCATGGTGCGGTATGTGAGCCAGCGCTCGGGCAAGCCGCCGAGCAAATCGAGGGCCTCGGCCGGGGGCTCGGCGTCGAGGAGCACCTGCATGAAGCGCCTTTGGTGGTCGACGATCATCGCGCACCCTCCGTGGCTCGGTCGTAGATTTCGGTGAGGCGACGAACCTGCTCGAGCAACTCGTCCACGGGGATGAAGTTGCCGTCACGCTCGAGGAGCACGGGCTTGGGCCCGATGCGGCGGAGGGTGTAGTCGAGCAGATCGTAGACGTCGTCACAGACGTCTTCGCCGTGGGTGTCGATGCGGAAGCCGTCGTGGCGCACCAGGTGGCCGGCGATGTGGATCTGAACGACCCTGTCGGCCGGGATCTGGTCGATCCACTTACGCGGATCGAAGCCCGAGGCAGAAGGTCACCTCGTCGGACTCCGAGTCCGGGCTCTCGGCGTAGTAGCTGACGTTCTCGAAGGCGAGGTTCTCGCACCCCGTCGCGTCCCGGGCCTCGATGATGCGCCGGGTATAGAGCTTCGCAGCCTCTTCGTTGAAGGGCAGGGGCAGGAGATCGTGGGCGAAGACCCCGTCGACGTCCGAGAAGCAGAGGTGGTCGCTGTGCCACGGGGATTGCACATCCGAGAGCAGCTGCTTCAGCCGCGCGGTGTACTCCTCGCCGAAGGGTTCGGCCCGGCCGTAGCACATCGTCAGCCCGTGGGTCGCGATGGGCCACTTCTCCATGGCCTGCTTCAGCGCCGTCGGGAAACGACCGCCGCGGTTCATGTAGTTCTCGGGATGAATCTCCAGCCACTTCACTTCGGCTGGCTTCTTCTCGAGAAGCTCCTTGGCCATCTCCATGCGGAGGCCAATCCCCACCCCATTGACGTCACTCATCACCGGGACTCTATGCCGGCCGGCGCCGAGTTGTTAGGGCCCCCGCGAGAGGAAACGCGCACCGTCGCCCGCCTAGGCCCTGGGGTCCAGTTGCGTCAGTCGCCGAGCGCGCCCGCAGGCGCCGACAGAGACGTACGTAGAGTACGTCGACCGAGGTTCCGAGGACGAAAGCCGGCGAATGACGTGACTGGGCCCCAGGGTTAACGGCAAACGCCGCAGCCCGAGGGCCGCGGCGTCTACACGCAAACACTCACGAGCGGGCTTCAGCCGCCGCAGGAGCCTTCGCCGCAGGAGCCTTCGCCCTCCGCAGCCTCTTCGCCGCCCTCGGCGCCTTCGCCGCCGCAGGAGCCTTCGCCGCCCTCTTCGCCGTTTTCGGCGCCACAGGAGCCTTCGGCGCCACAGGAGCCTTCGCCACCGGCCGTGTCCGCGCCGTCACCCTCGGAATCGGCGCCCGCCTCGGAGGATCCACCGCCACAACCGACCATGGCCATGCCGAATGCGCCAGCGGCCATACCAATGAGAACCTTCTTCAGACTTGCGTTCATGTGATTCCTATCTCCTCTGTACCGTTAGATTCATTGTCGCCGCCGCTCACCATGGGTCAGGACGCCGCCAAACTTTGGATTGATCGACGTGGCCTACCACTGCCCGTCGTACTGCATACAGAGCGCACGCTAAACGAATCGCGATGCGGCCCGCAACTAAAAAGCACGGACGAAGTGACCCGAGGGTATGCACAAAGTCCCACATTGTGGGTGTTTGCCTCGGAGGGATTGCTCATCTGCGCCACGCCGGCCTGTACGCCATCGCTCAACAATAGTTTCAGCCCCCGAGCAAATCTTCGATCCGCGCAGAAACAGCGTTTGCGGCTAGATATTGCGCCGGGATCCCTGCCGTCCTAGAAACGCAGGCCGATGCGCTGGTGCATGAAGCTCTTTGTTCTTCTTGCCCTCCCGGGGATGGGTTGC
>JAFDCW010000490.1 GCA_019312705.1 Deltaproteobacteria bacterium | reverse complement strand
GCTCGGCGTCGGCGCGAGCAATCGCCATCTTGGCTTCGATGTGAGCGAGGGTGCGGGTCTCGTAGTTCGACGCGTGGCGCTCGAGGGAGATAACCTGGTTCTCGGCTTCCGCTACGCGGGACCGCATCTGAAGCTCGGCGATCTGCTTCCGGCCGATGCTGTCGAGGTAGCCCTTGTCATCGGAGACGTGCTGAATCTTCAGGGTGTCCAGGGTGAGCCCCAGCTTCTTGAGGTCGTGGTCCGCCTCGTGGAGGAGAGATTGGGCGAATTTCACTCGGTCTTGATTCACTTCTTCGGGGGTGAGGGTCGCGAGCACGCCTCGGAGGTTGCCCTCGAGGGTCTCCTTGGCAACCTGCTCCACCAGGCGCTGGGGCTTGCCGAGGAAGCGCTCGATCGCGTTGCCGATGGTCGGCTCACTCGACGCGATCTTCACGTTGGCGACGGCGTTCACGTTGAGCGGGATGCCGCCCTTCGAGTAGGCGCCAGAGACCCGGACGTCGATGATCATGTTGGTGAGGTCGAGGCGATCTACCTTCTCGAGGAGGGGAATGCGTAGGCCGCGCCCGCCCTGCACCATCCGGTAGCCGAGCGTCTTGCCGTCGACCCGGTGCGTCGAGCCGGAGAAGACGATGACCTCATTCGGTTGGCAGATGTGAATGAGCGACTTGATGATGAGAACGCCGGCCGCAGCGGCCAGGGCCAGGACGGCGACGCTGATGATGACCGTGAATAGCATGCTGGTTTTTCTTTCTTGGAGAGTGGGTGGGTTGGGGTGAGTTGGTTCGTCGGTTGGCCGGGGAGGGCGGTGGTCAGGCCGCCTCGACCTCGTCGGCTTGGTGGTCGGGGCGGGTCGGGCGAGCCTCGGGGGGCGTCGTCCCGCGCCGTACAGCGTGCGTCGGGGCGTCCCCCCTCAGCACGCCGCGCACGTCGACCCCGAAGGTCTCGTTGACACGGGACAGGAGCGCCGTGACCGCGGCGGGGTACGAGTCGACGTAGCCGGAAATGGTGGAGCCGTCTCCGGAGTCCAGAAGGACAACCTTCTTCGCGTGCACCGCCGAGGCGGCGTCGGTCACCCGCTCGAAGATTTTGTCGATCTGCTGGACGAGGATCATGTCCATCGCCTCGTCGCCGCACTCCTGCCACGCCTTCCGTACATGGTCGAGGGATGCCGCCACCGCTTCACCCTTCGCCTTGATGGCGGCGGCTTCGCCCTCGGCGATGATCTCGCACACGCGGCGCTCGACCTCGGCAGGGATGGTGACGTCGGCCGCGAGCCTCAAGCGCTCGAGGTCAGAACGCAGCGTCTGGAGTTCCTTCTCGGCGTCGGCGCGGGCGGCCAGGGCGGCCTGTTCGGCGCGCTCCTCTTCGCTCTTCGCCTCGGCGTCGAGCTCGGCCTCCAGCTGACGAAGAGCGTTCTGCTTCTGCTGTACGACCGCCTGGGCGCGGCTCTTGGCGACTTCGCCCCGAGCGCTCGCCTCCGCCTCCGCTTCTTCGGCGCTCCGGATGGCGTCAGATTCGGCCACCTCGGCGGTGCGCTTGATTTCGGCGATCCGCGTCCGGCCGATGCTGTCGAGGTAGCTGCGGTCGTCGGCGACGTGCTGAACCTTCAGGGTGTCGAGTTGCAGACCGAGCTTGGAGAGGTCGGGGCCCGCCTCCGAGGTCAGTTGGTCGGCGAACTTCAGGCGATCCTCATTGACCTCCTCCGGGGTCATGGTGGCGAGGACGCCGCGCAGGTGTCCCTCGAGGGTCTCCTTGGCGACGCGGCCGATTTCCCCTCGCTCCTTGCCGAGGAAACGCTCGATCGCGTTGTTCATCACCAGGCGATCGCTCGATACCTTGACGTTGGCGATGGCGCTGACGGCCAGGGGGATGCCTCCTTCGGAGTAGGCACCGCTGACGGTCATCGGCACGCTGATGAGCGTCATGTCCATCTGGTCGACGCGCTCGAGGACCGGGATGCGGAATGCGCGGCCGCCGGTGATGACCCGGTAGCCCAGGGTGCGCCCGTCGGGGCCCTGGTGCTTACGGCCCGAGAAGATCAGGATCTCGTTGGGTTCGCAGATGTGCAAGAAGCCGCGGATGAAGGCGATGGTCCCGAAGATGACTGCGAGCGCGATGGTGGCGATGATCGGGGCAGCCACTAGGCCCATGAGGTGTTCCATTCTGTTGTCGTTCTCCTGTTCTTTTTTCTTGTTGTTATCGTGAAAGGGCTCGCGGTCAGCTCGGCGAAGAGACGAGCGCTACCCCGTCCTCGCGGACGTCGTAGACGAGCACTTCGTCATCGATTGCGAAGTCGCTCGCTTCGTCGGTCTCGGCGATGAAGTCGACGAGGCGTCCCTTGAGTTCGACGCGGATCCGACCCGCGGCGTCGCCGGAGACCGGGCGCAGGACCCGACCCGATGCACCGATGCAGTCGGTGGTCGAGACCGTGCTCGTGACCTTCTCTCTCTTCAGGTGCCGCACGGCGGCGGTGATGCCGAAGCCGGTGAGGTAACCGACCGCGACCGAGAGCGCCGCGATGGCGACCGGGCCGACGTGCCCTACGAGGGTCAGCAGGGTTCCGAGGAGCCCTCCGAAGGCGAGGAAGAAGGTCCAAAACCGTAGCGAGGCGATGGGGAGCAGTTCCGCGAGGCCTCCCGCACCGGCGGAGCCAGCGGCGATGTCGTGGCCATGATCGGCATCGGCATCGGCATCGGCATCGATGTCGGCGTCCACGTCGACGTCCACATCGACGTCCGCGTCGAAGTCGAAGTCCGAGTCCTGGTCGCCGGCTCCAAATGCGGAGAGGGCGACGAGGACGCCGCCGATCATCAGGCAGGTGAGGTAAAATGCGAGCATGGTCCCCTCTCAATGCGCGCATCGTGCCAATCTGTATTGTTCAGTAATTACCCGGGGTTCATGGTTTGAAGTGCCCTCCCAGGGGGCGTGGTGGTGCTTTCTGCCCGGGTGTGCTGCCCGTGATCAGCTACAATCTTCCGCGATGCGCAAGGTCGAGGACGCGGTCCATACACTGGTTGGCAACCCCTATGCCCTGAGCACCGAGGAGCTCTCCTGCGCGGAGGATATCCTGGGCAGCCATGACCCCCGGGGGACCATCGACCGGTATCTCGAAGACGGGCTCGTCGAAGACGCGAGCCGAACTGTCCTCGCGGTTGGTCACGTGCAGGCCCGCCAGCACGTCGACGACCCCGACCGAGTCCTCACCGACCGCGTTCTCACGAAGGCGGCCGCACGGCGCCTCCCCCGGCCCCGAGGCGAGTACCTGCGCATTGTCATGGCGGCGGCGAGATGCCATCGCGCCCTCCGCTATTTTCAAGGCTCCTCGGCGGCGATGCGGGAAGTACGGCGGGCGACGTGGGCTGCCTGCTTCGGAGATTCCCTCGTGCATGCGATCACCCTCGCCAAGGTGATCCGCGATCACGACGTCTTGATCGTCGGAGAGACCGGCACCGGAAAGGAGTCGATCGCATACGCGCTTCAGGAAGGTGCCGTCGGTCCTTCGGACGGCAGCCCCGCGCCGCGCTCCGCTCTGAACGCGGCCGCGGTCCCCGACACGCTGATCGAGTCTCAGCTCTTCGGTCACGTAAAGGGTGCCTTCACTGGCGCGAGCGAAACCCGAAAGGGATGCATCCGGACCGCCCATGGCGGTTCTTTCTTCCTCGATGAGGTGGGTGACCTCGCGCCGACGACCCAGGTGAAGCTGCTGCGGGTCATCGAAACCGACCAGGTGCATCCCCTCGGTTCTGACGCGTCCCATGTCGCCGACTGCCGGTACATTGCGGCGACTCACAAAGACCTCGAGGAGATGGTGGACGGTGGGGTATTTCGCCGCGACCTCTTCATGCGCCTCGCCGGGAACGTGATTCGCTTGCCTTCACTGGCGGAGCGCCCCGAGGACATCCCCGAGATTGGCCGGGCCTTCGTGCAACGCTTCCTCCCCGAGGGGCAACTCCCGGAGACCCGAGATCGCCTCTACGAATGGCTCGAAAGCACGGAGGCTCAGCGGTGCAGCTGGCCGGGCAACGTCCGGGGCCTGCAGAACGCGCTCCGCAACATGTTGCTGGGGCTTCCCCCCGGGATCGGCGGTGACCGCGCGCCCCTCGCCGAGGGCGGCGGCGAGGCGCTGCCGCCTTCGATCCGCGAGTGCCAGGCCACCATGCGTGACGTCGAAGAGTGGTACCTAGCCCGGGTCCTCGATCACACCACGGAGAATCTCGCCCACAGCGCGCGGATCCTGGGTGTTGATCGGACCACCGTTCGTCGTCGCGCCCGGAAGCTCGGCCGGGGCTGACGTGGCGGGGTTGGTCTCGGGCCCCGAGGGGCAGGAGCGCGGCTTCCGGAGGATCGTCTTCTTTCTGAACTGGATGGTGATCGTACCGACGGTCATCCTCCTCACCCTCGGCATCTTGATGCTCGTCTTCAACGAGACGCAGCTCAACGTCCGCTTCGGCATCCTCGTCGTCACCCTCGTCGGCGTTCTCGTGACGGGAG
>JAFDCW010000489.1 GCA_019312705.1 Deltaproteobacteria bacterium | reverse complement strand
ATAAGGGATACGAAATGGGACGGGCCGATGAGGACCGCGCCGCCGCGGGAAACGTGCGCCGGACGCAACAAGAGGGCAGTGCGATTGAGGGTCGCTGGCTATGGACGGGGGCCGTGGGGCTCCTCGCCCTCGCCGGCCTGGGGCTGACTTTCTTCGCCCTGGGCGAAGGGGATGAGGCCAACCACACGACGGAGGTCGTGGCGCCTCACAGCTATGAACCAGGCGACTACTCCGAGGACTCCGAGGGCCCCGCGGGGGCTTGGAACAGCACCGGGACGACGGTCGCCGCCGCGGACGTTGCGGCGGCGCGACCCGCGGATGTAGTCCCGACCATCCCGCCTGTCGCGGCGGTCGCGCCGGAGATGGCCGAAGCGGAGGAGGCTCCCTTCGAGGGAGCCCGTGGCGGCGCCGCGAGGTCGGCCCCTGCCCGCCAGCGTCATCGTACCGGCATGATGTCCCAAAGGTCCCACGTGAACGCCGCACCGGCGCCCGCGGCGTTGCCCCAGACGGGCGTGCTCGCCAACAACTTCGTCGGGGGAAGCGGCACCTCGGCGCGTCTCGAAGACCTCCTCGACCGGGGGGTCATGGTCAGTGGCGAACGGGTTCAACTCGCCGCCTTCCACGAGCGAGACGCCCTCCCTTACCCGCGCCCTTCGACGGACGCCGTGGCGTTGCACGTCGAGGCCGAGCGCTCACGGGTCACCGCCCGGGGAGACACGGTCCATCTGCAGGTCGCCCTGCTCGCGCGGCAGGGAGAGCTTCCCCGACGCCCGCGCATGGACATTCGCCTGGTCATCGACCGAAGCGGGTCCATGTCGGGAGATAAGTTCACCCACGCGATCGACGCGGCGCACCAGCTCGTACGGCACCTCGACCGCAACGACCGCATCGGCATCATCGCCTACGACTCGTACGCCGAGCCTCTGCTCGCGTCGTCCCGCGTCGGCGACGGGGAGCATGCCCACGCGGCCCTCTCGCGCATTCGCCCCGGCGGTGGGACCAACATCAGCGCGGGCCTCGACCTGGCCCTCGCCGACCCCCCTCGCCGTGACCGGCCCGGCGACCTCGGCCTGGTCGTATTGATCAGCGACGGGCGGGCGACCGACGGCTACGCTGCGCCGAGCCACCTCGGCGGCCTCGCCCGGCGGCTCTACGACGAGCACGGAGTGCTCACCACGGCGATTGGCCTCGGCACGGACTTCGACGAGGAGACGATGCTCACCATCGCCCGCGAAGGCAGCGGCAGCTACCACTTCGTCCGGCGCCCGGCGGACATCGCCGCCATCCTCGAGGACGAGCTCGAGGCGCGCGCCGAGGCCGTCGCCCAGGCCCTGCGCGTGCGCATCGTCCTCGGCGAAGGCGTGACCGCCAAACGGGTCTACGGCTCGCGGGTGCTCAGCGCAGAAGAGCACGCGGCGGTCCGGCAGACCGAGGTCGCCACCGACCGCCGCATCGCCCGGGAGCTCGGCATCACCGAGAACCGCCGCGACGAAGAAGGCGGTCTGCGCATGCACCTGCCGACCTTCCGCCGCGGGGACCAGCACGTGATTCTGATGGAGCTCGAGGTCCCCCCGGGCCGGGCCGGAAGCGTCGCCGGGCTGGCCCACGTCTACCTCGACTACAAGGACCTCTACCGCGAGGCCAACGGCGAAGCCGACGTCAACGTCACAGCGCGCCGAGTGTCGACCCGCGAACGAGCCGTGGCGTCGACCGAACGCACGGTCAAGCGCACGGTCCTCGCTTTCCAGGCCGGCGAGGCGATGCAGCGAGCCGCTGACGCTCTGGCGAGCGGTGACCAGGCGGGCGCACGGGAGATCCTCCGGGAGCGTCAGGAGGTCCTCGAGGCGGGCGCGCGGCTCTGGCGGGACCCCCTCCTCGCCCGGGACGCGACGCTGCTCGCTCAGTACCGGCGCGTCGTCGACGGGGCCTGGAACGGCTTCGGCTATGGCGACCAGCGCACCCTGGTGATGGCGATGGGCTCCTTCGCCGACCGGAGGATGCGGTGAAGGGCCTGGCTCTCGCGGCTCTGGCTTCGACGCTCATCGGGGGTCTCGCCGGGGCCGGCGGCGCCGTCGCCCAGGATCGGGCCCCGCTGCCAGCCTGGACCCCGGGCCTCGACGTGCACGCCCTGGCGGCAAACGCCGGCGTCACCCTGCCCGAGGGGCGCACCACCGTGACCCTCAGCGGCACGATCACCTCGACCGTCGACGGTCTGCGCTACGACGCGCTCTACCGCTTCACCGAAGACGGCGCCCAGCGCGTCGACCTGGTGGTCCTCCCGCCGGGAGCGCGAGTCGTGCACGAGGACGTCACCGCCCACTCCTACGTCGTCGACCTCGGCGCCGCGCGCTCCCTTCGAATCGATCCATCAGTCATCGCCCGGCACTCTCTCTCGACGGTGAGCGAAGTACGCGATGGTCTGCGTGGCGCGATCGTCGTGGATGTGACCACCGATCCGATGGCCGTCATGGCGGTGCTTCCCTCGCCAGGGCCGCCAGCCGACGCCGCGGCGCCCTTCGGGACCGCGGCCCTCGTGGGACTGAGCGCCCTCGCCGCCGGGGGGCCCGCGCTGCTCTTTGCATTCTTTGGCTACCGCCGCCGACGAACCCCCGTCGACGCCCTGGCGCGGCGCGTATCCCGGGCGGCGGACGCCGTGGAACGGGAGGCGAAGCGCCTCGGCCCAGCCTTCGTGCCCCTCGTCACAGCGGCGGCAGATGCCCGCCAGGAAGGCCGGCGCCTCGTCGCGGCCCACGGCACCGCCGCCCGCGCCCGGCGCCGCCTGCGTGCCTTCGGCGGCTCCGGCAAGCGCCGCTTCGTGGACCTCGACCAGGCCGAACGAGACGCCCTCCAGGAGCTGACGATGCTCGTCGATCGGCTCGAAGACGTCGCGGTCAGCATCGCGAGCCACGACGCGCGCCACGAAAACTCGGGCGACGCTGAAGCGGCTCTGAGGAGCCTCACCGAAGAGCTGGACGTGGTCCTCAGCGCCGACGAAGAGGCCCGGGCCGTCGCCTGAGGCGCAAACGACCCGAACGGCGCAAACGACCCGAACGGCGCAAACAACAGTGTCGCATCGAGCGTGAGACACAAGCGAGGTGGTCTCGGTTTCGAGCAGCCTAGCGGAAGCTACCTTTCGTAGCTGAGCAGGCCGCGCAGAAAGCGAGGGCAGATCGCGCCGTGGATCGCGGTCGAGGCGATACTGTTCAGGTTACGGAGACGAACAGCTCGTAGGGCATGCAGGCGTTCATCCAGGTGGTGCTGCGCACCTGGATGATGACGTTCCCACTGTCGTCGTCGGTATCGCAGAACGACTGGAGCTGGACGCGCTCGGGCATGATGCCGGTCTCCTCCGAGAGGCATCCGGCGGGGCCGAGGGTCAAATCGGTGGCGTTGGTTCCAGCGTCGCATCGCGTCGCATCGCCGCCCGCGTCGCACCGGTACCACGCGCCGAGCTCGAAGTTGGATCCCGCGGGGATGTTGCGCAGCTCGACGCGAACCGTCGGGTTGGCGGACGCCGTGTCCCGGACCCGGACCCGGTAGAGGTCCACGTCGGTGTCGGAGTCCAACGTGTAGGCGGAAAAGGTCATCTCCGTGTCAGGGGTGTCGGGGAAGTCTCCGAGCATGAAGGCCTGGATCTCCAGGTCGTTCGGTTCGGCCGCGTCCACGGTGCAGGCGCACTGGTTGGTCTCGGTGCACATGCGCCCATCGCCGCAGGTGCCGCAGGCGAGGCGACCGCCGCAGCCGTCATCGACGGCACTACCGCACTGGGCACCCGCCTGGGTGCACGTCAGGGGCACACACTCACACCGCCCGCTCACCTTGCGGTAGGGAGCGGTGCACATCACGTCGCAGCGCCCGCTCGAGGTGCAGATCGCGTTGCCGGACGCCGTGGGGCTCGGCGCGGGGCAGGCATCGCCGCAGCCGAGCCTGCAGCCAAGGTCCGGGTCATTGACCTGGTCCGGGACACACATCCCGTCACAGCCGTGCAGGCCGGCGCCGCACATGACGCTGGAGTCCGCACGCCCGGCGTCGGGGACGGCACTGGTCTGGCAGCCAGCGAAGAGCAGCCCGGCGGCCAAGAGGGCGGGAATGGTGAGGATAGAAAGAAAGCGCATGGGTCTCATTATGACCGGTATTTCGGCGAGGGAACAAATCAGCGGCCGAAATCACACGCCTCTTGGCCCGTTGGCGGGTGCCGCACCGACGAGCAAGGCGGGCTCACTCGCCTCTTCGTCCCGTCGAAGGTCCGCAACGGCACCTTCGATGATGGTCAGACGCTTGAGCAGCACGCCTTCGTCGGTCAAGGGCGTACACCGGGTGGAAGTCCGCGAGTGAGACGCATGATCGGCTCCAAGTCCCAGTACTCGTTCTGCTTCTGAACCTCGAACGCTACCCGAGCGCCAGGATGGTGTTCGACGAGAAGCATGCCTTCAACCAGGACCCGGCGCACGAGGTCGATGGGGGCCCCGTTGAGAACCACCACGTCTACTGG
>JAFDCW010000488.1 GCA_019312705.1 Deltaproteobacteria bacterium | reverse complement strand
TCGGCGAACTGGCCGAGGAACGCGAAATTCGTCGCCCCCGCGGGCACGACGTCGGGGCGGTCTCCGATCGTTCGCGCCATGAAGAGGCTGTCGACGAAGGGCATCGCGACGGGGATGCAGTTCACTTTGCCCGCCTCGGTGACCGGTTTCATCCGGTCCTGAATCTTCAGATGGTAGTAGAGCTCTTCGAGCATCTCGGCGCCGGTGCACTCGGCCATCGTCTTCTTGATGTAGTTGCCCTTCCGGTCCGGATAGAGCCCGTAGCCCCAGAAGACTTTGACGTCGTCGGGCTGGTTCGGGAAGTGGGGCTGCCGCGCGATGACGATCGACATGAACCAGTTGGAGTCGGTCATGGTGACCAGGCCGCCGGTGCCATCCACGTTGCCCGAGAAGTTCTCCATGTAGTCGAGGAAGGTGGAGTCCTTCATGGTGGCGGTGAACGAGTACCACTTCTGCAAATCGATGTTGTCGCAGAAGGGGCTCGGATTCCCGAAGGCCGGGTCCTTTTCGGCGGCGGCTCGGAGCGCACCTCGGGCTAACCGACGTCGCGCCGGTCAGCCTTGGTAGGCCGCTATCGCTCCGGCGATGCCGGCGATGAGCATGTCGGTGCCGATGACCGCCAAGATGAGGCCCATGAGGCGAGTGATGATGCCGAGTCCGCTCTTGCCGAAGAATCGCATCGTCTTTTCGCTATAGATGAAGAAGACGAAGGTGATGACGCAGAGGACCGCGAACATGCCTATGGTCACGAGGGCGTCTCCCCAGCCTTGGGCTGCAGAGTAGTTCATCGCCGTGGCGATGGTCCCCGGCCCGGCGAGGATGGGAACCGCCAGGGGCGAGATGGCGATGTCCACGTCGCTCTCGTCGTTGGGCGAGTGCATGCCGGAGCCCGTGCCGTGCAGCATCTGGTATCCGACCAAGAAGATCAGGATGCCGCCGGTGATCCGGAACGCGGGCATGGTGATCCCGAAGAGGTGGAAGATCGTCTTCCCCAGCAAGCTGAACACCGTGATGACGATGAAGGAAATCACGAGGGACTTCAGCGCGATGCGCTTGCGAGCCGCTTGCGAATCGTCGGCGGTCAGCCCGATGAACACCGCCGTATTGGCGATGGGGTTCATGATGGCAAAGAAGCCCATGAACACGGTCCCCATGTGAGTCAGCAGCTCCTGCATCGCGCCGGTCTAGCATCGGTCGGCCCCGGGCGCTGCGAGGATCGCGCTTGGGCCTCTCGGCGGTCGCTGCCCTAAGGCGGGCCGCAGAACGCCCACTCGATCAGACGCGAGGTGCCGCAGCCGGCACGCTCGGTGGGTGCGTACCAGCCTTCGCTGCGCGTTCCGATGAACTCGCAGGCGGGCCCTGTGTCCTCGCAGAAAGTCCAGCATATCCGGGTACCGTCTTGTCGGTACCAGCCCTCGGAGCGGGTGCCGATGTAGAGGCAGCGGGGCGCCGCGTCTGTCCCTGCGTCGACGGCGGCATCCAAGCCCGCGTCACCGGATGCATCGGTCCCTGCGTCGAAGCTCGCGTCGAAGCTCGCGTCGGTGCCACCGTCTGTTGCGCCGTCTGTCCCTGCGTCGGCCCCTGCGTCGAAGCTCGCGTCGGTGCCGCTGTCGAGTTCTCTATCAACTCCCGTATCGCTTCCCGCGTCGTCTCCCCCGCTTCCGCTGTCGCTCGGTGTCGAAGAATCACCGCAGGCCACAGTGAGGGCCAGAGCACTGCAAGCGAGCATGAATGGGACGGGGCGCATGTCCTCAGATATGGGCACGTTGCCGCTTCCTGCCACCCCCCCTTCAGCTCGAGAGTGGTCAGCCGTCCGCCGTCGCGAGCATCGCGCTCAGCTTCTCTTGGGCCTCAGCCACCCTGGCCACCACGAAGAACTGCGTGGCGCCATCGCGCAGATCGACGCGCAGGCGGGTCCGGAGCCCGCCGCTGAAGAGCTCGGCCAGCGAAAACCGGCCGGGCTCGGCGCTCACCGAGGACACCTCCGCCACCGCGCACTCCCAGGGCTGTCCACCGAGGGACCGGTCGACCACGTTCGGGCAGAAGAGCACGCGTTGATTGGTGATGTGCAAGCCGCCGCCGACCGCGCGCTTGCGCTGGGTGCGATTCGCCGCGTAGTGCGCGACCCACTCTTCGCCGGCCTCGAACTCCGGGGGGGGACCGAACCAGAACCTGGGTAGCGGCGTTTGCGGGGAGCTCATCGGGGGATGGTAGCCGAGGTTGCGCGTTCGAGCCCGGGGTTCCCCCCCTGCTGCGCGCTTGCCTGGGCTGTGGCGACTCCGGCGCGGGCACGCTAGGCTTTCTTCGGCATGGCTGCTCGCGCCAAGGACACCTCCGCCGCCGCGCATGCGGTTCAAACCCGTATTTGGGCGCAGATGGGTCCAGCCGGTCGCCTCTCCCTTGCGGCCGCGATGTGCGACGAAGTCGCTGAGATCGCGCGGGCCGGGATCGCGCGACGTCATCCAGAGTACACCGGCGACGAAGTGAGATTTGCTTGGCTGCGCTTGCACCTCGGTGAAACTCTCTCTCGCGGGGCATTTCCGGCTGCGCCGATCTTGGCACCATGAGCGAAGGGCTCGTGCTCTCGCTCCGCTCGATGACGGAGTGGCTCGGGAACGCGGGGGTTCCGTTCATGATCCCCGAGGACGTCGCCTACACGGAGGACGTCATCCTGAGCAAGCTCGAATGGGCGCGGCTCTCAGGTGGCTCCGAACGGCAGATGAGAGACGTCGCGGGCGTCATCGAGGCTGCTGGTGGGGACCTCGACCGAGGGTACATCGAGCACTGGGTCGACGAACTCGGCGTCCGTGAAGGCTGGGAACTGGCAGGCGTAGCCCGAGGCTCTTCATAGCAGCCGTGCTGAGCGCGACTTGGCGCCCGAACCTGCTCAATCGAGGCCCGGCGCCTCGTGGCCGCTCTCTTCGACGTACTCGGCGTAGGTGCCTTCGTATTTGCGCACGCCCTCGGGGGTGATCTCGAGCACCCGGCTCGAGAGGCCGCGCAGGAACTGCCGGTCATGGGAGACGAAGAGCATGGTGCCTTCGAAGTCCTTCAATGCCTCGACGAGCATCTCTTTGGTGGCGAGGTCCAGGTGGTTGGTCGGCTCATCGAGGACCAGGAGGTTCGGCGGGTCGTAGAGCATGCGGGCGAGGACCAGCCGCGCCTTTTCGCCGCCCGAGAGGATGCGGCAGGGCTTGTCGGCGTCGTCGCCAGAAAAACCAAAGGCGCCGGCGAGGGTCTTGAGCTGGCCGACGGACGCCCGGGGGTGTTCGGCCTGGAGCGCCTCGAAGACCGTCTGCTTCGGGTCGAGGACCTCCATCGCGTGCTGAGCGAAGTAGCCCATCTTGACGCTCGCGCCGACGACCACCTCGCCCGAGTCGGGCTTGCTCTCGCCCGCTACGAGTTTCAGCAGGGTCGACTTTCCGGCGCCGTTGACGCCCATGACGCACCAGCGCTCGAGGCGGCGGATGAGCAGATCGAAACCGTCGTAGATGACCTTGTCGCCGTAGGCCTTCGAGACGTCTCGGAAGCTCACCACGTCGTCGCCGGACCGCGGGGACTTGCGAAACTCGAAGTGCACGACCTTGCGGCGCTTCGGGGGCTCGATCTTGTCTATCTTGTCGAGCTTCTTCACCCGCGACTGGACCTGGGCGGCGTGGCTCGCCCGGGCCTTGAAGCGCGCGATGAACGCCTTCTCTTTGGCGAGCATGGCCTCTTGGCGGGCGAACTGCGCCTCGAGCTGGGCTGCGGCGAGGTCGCGCTGCTGCTCGTAGAAATCGTAGTCGCCGGAGAAGGTCGTGAGCTCGCCGCCATCAATCTCGACGATCTTCGTCACCAGGCGGTTCAGGAGATCCCGGTCATGGCTCGTCATGATGAGCGCACCCTCGAAGCCCCGGAGGAATTCTTCGAGCCAGACGATGGACTCGATGTCGAGGTGGTTGGTGGGCTCGTCGAGGAGCAGCACGTCCGGAGCCATGAGCAGGATGCGCGCGAGGGCCACGCGCATCTTCCACCCACCCGAGAGCTCGCTTACATCGTGGTCGACCATCGCCGGGTCGAAGGAGAGGCCCGCGAGGATCTCCCGGGCGCGGGCTTCGAGCCCATAGCCCCCGAGCTCGTCGAAGCGGGCTTGCACCACGCCGAAGCGCTCGATGATCTTTTCGAGCTCGTCGGCCCGCTCGGGGTCGGCCATCGCGGTCTCGAGGCCGTGCAGTTCGGCCGCGAGGTCCGAGACTTCGCCGGCCCCGGCGATGGTCTCCCCGACGACGCTCCGGCCGCTCATCTCGCCGACGTCCTGGCTGAAGTAGCCGATGGACAGGATGGTCGACTTGCCGGCGCCGTTGGGCCCGACGAGGCCGACCTTCTCGCCCTTGAATACGCTCATCGACGCCTCGAGGAAGAGGATCTGAGAGCCGTGCTGCTTGGAGACCGAGTCGAGGCGAACCATGGGCGCCGGAGGTTGGCAGAGGCGGGGCCGGGCGCAAACGGAAGAGGGCGATGCAGGACGATGCAGGGCGAGGCAGGGCGAGGGCGCGTTTGAGGGCGATGACGGCGTCGTTGTTGGACGCGGGTGAGCGCGATGACGGCGCGGGTGGGGGTGCCTCCAGCTCCAGGGGCTTTGTTACGCGAGGGCCGGAGTTG
>JAFDCW010000032.1 GCA_019312705.1 Deltaproteobacteria bacterium | reverse complement strand
AACGCTGCCTCGGCTCGACGCGAGTCGGGCATGTTGTCGTCGTAAATCTTCCCGAGGGTGAAGAAGACCCAGTGGAGCTCTTCGCTGTCCTTCCGAACCCGAGCGAGGCGGATCAGGGCCTCGGCGGCCCCGCGGTAGTCTTCGTCGGCCAGGCTCAGCTCCGCCAGGCGCTTCAGCGCGTCGGCGTTCTCTCCTTCGAACGAGAGTGCCGCCCTGAGGGCTTCCTTGGCCCCGGCCTGGTCCCCGAGTTGCTCGCGGAGGTCGGCGACACGAGACTGAAGCTCGGCGAGCACCGTCACATCCCCACCGGCTGCGATACGCCTCTCGGTGAGGGTCGCGAGGCCTTCATTGTCGCCGGCATTTGCGAGCAAGCGCCGGTAGCGGTCGAAGAGGTCGCTGTGGGTGATATTCGCCTGCGCAGCTTCGGCGTAGACCACGGCCGCCTGCTCGGGCATCTTGAGGTCGTCCTCGAGGACTACCCCGGCTGCGTGGAAGAGCTCGGCTCGGAGCTCCGGTGCCCTGGCGGCGCGGCCGGCGATCTCGAACGTGCGCGCCGTGCCCTCGTGGTCTCCGGTGTCGCGGTAGAGCCCGGCGAGGGCCATCGCCGCCGCCAGATGCTCCGGCGCTGCCGCCACCGCGGGGGCGAGGACAGCGACGGCTTCTTCGAGAGCATCCGTGGCCCGTAGCGCCGTGGCGCTGCGGGTTGCGCCTTCCGCGCGTTCGAGGGGAGCGCTCATGTGCGTCGCGATAGCGGTCCGAGCAGCGGTGATGGCCGACGGGTCGTCGCGAAGGAGGGCGGCTGCGAGCCCGCGGCGGCCAGTCCAGAGACCCGCCTGACCCCGGCCGAGGGCGTCGAGGAGCACCTCGTCCGCAGCGTCTGCGGGGGCGTCCTTGGCCCCTAGTACCAGCCGTGCGTAGAGACGGGCGTGGCCTTGGGCGTCCCGTGGGTCCGGCAAGTGTTTGACGAGGGCGGCCTCGATCGGGGCGAGTTCGTCGAGGCGCGACTGGTCCATGAAGTATCGCTCGAGGGCCCGGAGGCTCGGGACGTGTCCCGGCGAGACCTCCAAAATGGACTGGAGCGAAAGCATCGCGCTGGCGCGATCACCACGATCGTAGAGGTCGAGGTCGGCGAGGGCCGCGAGGGCTTCGACCTGCGCGTCGTCTCCGTCGGCCTCCTTGACCGCGTCGAAGCGTCTGCTCGCGACACGGGAGATTTCCCCGGCGGCGATTTCGGCCTCGTCGAGGGCCCGCTCGGCGACTGGGTCGTCCCCGTCCCGGTCCTCGAGGACGCGGCGGTAGATCGCCGCCGCTTCCGCCGGCTCGCCGCCGTCGAAGTGGGCGGCTGCTGCTCGGATGAGCATGCCCCGACGGACCTCGGGGGCCGTCGACTCCGCACCCGCCGTGAGTAGCGCTGCCACACGAGCTGGTCCCGAGTCGGTAGAGAGGCGAAGCGCGAGGTCGACGAGGATGCTGTCTCCGGGGGCCGCGTCCCGTGCCTTGTCGAGGATGGTCGCCGCAGCCTTGGGGTCCGAGGCCGCCAGCAGGAGCGCTGCTCGTACGAATCGGCTGGCCCGTTCCGGGGCGTCGACCGCCGCTTCGGCGAGGCTCAGGTTCAGCGCCGAGAGCGCAGTCGCGTCGCCCTGGGCGCGGACGAGTCGTTCCTGGGCCCAAGCGGCGGGGCCGTAGCCGGGAGTCGCGGCGAGGGCGCGACCAAAAGCGTCCCCCGCTTCCTGTCCGGAGTCGGCGAGGAGCCGGCCCGCATTCGTAGCTGCGAAGGCCGCCCGGGTTCCAGTCGCCGAGCCTGCTTCCTCGAGCCAACATTCGGCGGCATCGATCGGAGCACCGACTTGCACGTGGCGCGCGAGGGCGCGCAAGACGATCGGGTTCCCCGGTCGGGCTTCCCGGGCCTGTTCGAGGAGGCTCTCCGTCGCGCCGAGGTCGCCGCGCTGGTGCGCCTCGATGGCCAGGGTCAGGAGAGGGCCGACTTTGTCTTCTCCGCTGGCTCGCTCCACCTGTCGGCCGAGGCCGCTTAGGATGCCCGCGGCATCGCCAGCGGCGGCGGAAATGTCCAAGCTCAGGACCGCGGCCGTCGTCGGAGAGTCGCTTTCGTCGACGGCGCGGGCTATGAGGGCGGTCTCTTGCTCCTCGGATCCACCTCCGCGCGCTAGCTTGGCGGCCGCCGTCAAGGCGGACCCTGACGGGTCGGCCTGGGAGAGGCGAGACGAGCCCCCCGCTCGTCGGGAGAGGATCTCTCGGATGACCCCGATCGTGGTGAGCGTATCGTCGGCTAGGGCAGCGTCGCGGAGCGCCTGGTCGGCCGCGTCGAAGTTTCCGACATCGGCCTCGACTTCCGCGAGGACGGTCAGGGCGAGGGCCCGCTCGGAGCCGCCGGCGGCGGCAGCCCACGCTTCGAGGGCCTGCTTTCGTGCATCCGGCTGCCCGGCGTCTCGTGCCGCATCGGCGCGGGCTCGGTGACCGAGCACGCCCTTGCTGTTGTGGAGCAGCGCCGCTGCGTGCTCCGGGAGCTTCACGAGCAGGTGGACTACCCGCGCTGCAGCGCGGCGGTAGGCCTCTGCGACGGCCCCCTCGCCGGCGTGCTCACTCGCCCGGGCGATCGCGACGACGGTCTCGTCGAGTTCCTCTTTCGCGCGTTGGACCCGGGCGAGACCCAGGGTGGCGTCGAGGGCGCTCGGGTCGGCTTCCGAGGCCTTGCTGAAGGACTCGAGGGCCTTGTCGCTTCGGCCGGCCCGCTCCGCCGATAGGGCGACCAGAGAGTACAGCGCCCCTCGCGGGCCGCCGTCTTGCCAGTGCTCGGCGGCGCGCTCGAGGGCCGTCAGTGCCTCGGCGTCACGACCTAGGGCGATTCCGGTCTCGGCCAGGAGAAGCGCCGCGGCGACCGAGTCGCGTCGAAGCCCGAGGGCCGCGCGAGCGGACTTCTGGGCGCTCGCCGCGTCGTCGAAGCGCGTCAACTGAACCTCGGCGAGGAGCGTGAGAGCGGCGCTTCGAGCTTCGGCAGAAAGAGGAAGCTTCGTCTCCTCTACGAGGAGGGCGCCGACCGCGGACCACTCGCCGCGTTGAACCGCGTCCCGACGGAGAGCCCGTAGCGCGACGACGTCACGCGGGTCCGCTTCGTGGGCGTCCCCGTAGAGGCCGGTTGCGACGTCTCCTTCGCCGAGTTGCTCCGAGAGCTCCGCCGCTGCGACCAGCAGGCGGGCCCGGGGGGAGCCCGTTGCTTTCGTCGCGAGGGTCTGGAGCAGCGCCACCCGGGCGCGCATCGCATCTGGGCTGCGGCCGACGAGGGGGAATACTTCAACTCGCGGCTTTCGGTTCCGAACCGTACGCGCTGCAGTCTGGGCCCCCGCGTCGCCGGCGGGTACGACGGACCGGGATCGCGCGCTTTGCTCGTGCGCATCCTCGTCCTCATCCTCATCGTCGCCGAAGCCGTGGTCGCCGAAGTCTTCGTCGAATTCGTCGTCGAAGTCGAAGTCGTCGAGGTTGCCGAATTCGTCGAGGTTGGCGTCTCCAGTTGCGACGTCCGGGAAGTCGTCGTCGTCGTCCGGCATGTTCACGCCGGTGTTGGCTTCTGTCTCTGGGCCGCTGAAGTTGGGGACGTCGAGGGCCGGGGTGTTCTCGTCTGCTTTCTCGGCCGGGGTCGGCTCGATCGGTCGCGCGTCAACCTCACTGAAGCCGTGATGCCGAGCGAGGCCCTTCTTCAGCCGCACGCGCCCCAGGGGCGAGGGGCGGTCTCCCTCGTTTGCGTCCCGGGCTTCGAGAAAGGGCTCTTCGAGAGCGGGTGCTTCGAGCGCGGGTGCTTCGAGCGCGGGTGCTTCGAGAGCGGGTGCTTCGAGAGCGGGCGCTTCGAGAGCGGGCGCCTCGGGCGCTTGGGCCGTGGGGGGCATGGGTAGCGGCGGAGACTTGCCCAGCCGCTTGGCTCCCAGCGCCGAAGGAACCGGCGGAGGCGGCGGTGGGGCGTAGCCCGGCTTCTTCGCGCGGGGCGGTGGTGGGCGCGGAGCGCGAGGCTTCGGTGCGACCGGCGCTGGGGTGTCGTCTTCTGGGGCTTCGAGGCCGTCGAGCAGCGCGTCCAGGTCGATGCCGACGGGCGTAACGTCATCGAAGGTGAGCAGGTCCTCCGCCGGCGGCTTCGATCCAGTCAGCCCGAAGTCTTTCATGAGGTCGTCGAAGAGGCTGGAGGGCCCGGAGTTCGAGGAAGGAAGGGGCAACTCCGAAGAGGGCGCTGACGGCGAATATTCGCCCGATACCTCCGGGGCCTTGGGGCTCACTGCGGGCTGCTTCGGGGCGGGTACGGACGGGCTCTTGGCTCCGGCGACGCCCTCCTCGGCGAGCTCTTTCTCCAATTCGCCGAGGGCGTCGTCCCACTCGAACTCACCGTCGAGATCGAGGGCCAGCTTGTCGTCGTCTTCGATATCGCTCATCGCGCCACCCCGAGGGCCGAGCGCACCGTGCGCGCCTCCTCCGAGAGCCAGAAGGTCACCAGGGCCCGCGCTTCGGCGTGGTCTCTGGCCGCGGCGACGTCAATCTCGCGACCGAGGAGGGCTTCCAGGGGGACACGGAGCTCTCCCGCGCCGACGAGGCCGGCCCGGAGGGCAGCGCGCTGGACGGCCTCGCAGAAGGCGGGTACGCCGACGCCGGTGTCCCGGCTGGTCTTCGCGATTGCCGGGACCGCCTTGCGAGTTTTGCGAGCCATCTTCTTGCCGAGGGCCTTGGTGAGTTCCGCGAGGCCGGCCCGGGAACTCCCAGCGAGAAGAGGGGCCTCCCCGGCGGCCGCCGCTGCATACAACATGGTCGCCGCATCGTCGGCGGATCGAAGCACGAAGGGCAGGGTGCCCTCGGAATAGGCGAAGCCGAGCTGGGCGACGAGGAAGCGCACCTGGTGGTCGAGGGGGGCGTTGACCTTGTTGCCGACGACCCAGGAGGGGCCTTTCTTGCCGGGCATCACCGCGACCACCCGGCCATCTTCGTCGCCGACGTATAGGTCGTGGAGACCCGAGCCGAGGGCGCCCGCCCAGGCCGCGATGCCGCGTCGAAGGGGGCTCTCGGTCTTGGCGTTGATCAGATTCGAGCGACCGACCCCGAAGCTGCCCGGGTCGAGGCGATCTAGTTCGGCGATGGTTTCCCAAACCAGCCGGGCGAGTTCGGCGATGGGCCCTTCGACGGGAGGAGTCAGGAGCGCCCGGACCTCTGGGGTCAGGGTGCTCGTCGGTGTCTTCTTCGCCGATTGCACCAGCAGTGCCCGATCCGCCGTCTCATCGGCGTTGGCGGCGCCGATCCCATGCAGCACGTCGAGGGCGCGATACTCGAGTTCCGAGTCGCCGCGCCAGCGAGCCGCGGCGACGAGCTTGCGCAGGGCTTCGGGTTCCGTCGGGTCGTCGTCGAGGTCGCCCCGGACCGCCGTCTCGAACGCGCGCGACGCGGCGTCCCGGTCGACGGGGTCGACCACCAACTCCATCAGGCCCCCGGCAGCCCCGAGATCCGCCGGCACCGCCTCGAGGGCGCGTCGGTATGCTGACATGGCACCGGCGTCGTCGCTCAGCTCGTCGCGCAGCATGGCTGCCGCGCGTCGCTGCACGGCGGCGCGGTCCTGACCTTCGGTGACCTCGGAGGCTCGACCGAGGGCCGCCACGGCGCCGCGGAAGTCGTTGGCTCTTTCGGCGATGCCCGCCATGCGTTCGAAGAGGCTCGCGTCGCCGAGACCTAGCTCCACGAGCTTTTCGAGTTCGACGAGGGCCGCCGATGGGTCGTCCAGCTTCTGCTCCAGGAAGTTCGCGGCGCCGAGGATGGAAAGCCGCTTCTGCGTCAGGGGGACGTCCGCCCCGGAGAGCCCCTGGAGGGCCCCCACGGCCTCGGTCCACTCGGCCAAGGAAACGTGAATCTCGACCGAAAGGGCCAGGCCGCCGACGTGGTCGGGTTCGAGCATGAGGAGATTCTCGAGGGAGTCGAGGGCGTCTTCCCGGGCGCCCTGGCTGCGGTGCAGTCGCGCCTGTTCGTAGAAGAGCTTCACCAGCTCATCCGCGTCATCGAGGGCCTCGATGCGCTTGGCGACGAGTTCCGCCAGCCCTTCGGTGTCGTCGCGCTCGGCGAGCAGGTCGTGCAGACGGCCGAAGGCGATGGGTCGGGTGACGTCGATCTCCACAGCGCGGAGAAGGCGCTTTTCGGCCTTGGCATCGCTTCCCATCTCGTCCATCAAGATGGCGGCGCCCTCTTCGAGGAGTTGAGCTTCGAGCTCGCCTTCGCAATTCTTGGCGAGGGTGTCGCAGGCCTTGACGACATCGGCCCACTCTTCGGCGCCTCGGGCGGCGAGGCGCAGCGCTTCCCAGCTCGACAGGTCCTTGGGGTCCTTGTCGAGGACCGCGCGCAGGTTGCGGTACGCCTCTTCGGGTTGGCCGGCAGCGACCAGCGCTCGGCCGACCGCAGCCTGGAGAGGGCCAGCGCCCTTGCCCGCGTGCAGGAGGCGCGCCCCGAGGGCTTCGGCTCTCGCTTCCGGGTCGTCCCCGGCGGCGAGGGTTTCGTCGAGGGCGATGCCCGATGCCGCAATCTCTGGGGTCGCCGCTCCGATCTCCTGAGCCAACAAAAAGGCGTCGTCGACAGCGTCGTCGCCCTGGGCCACGAGCTTCGCCCGGAGGCCGAGGAGCGTGAGTTCGGCGCGAGTCTCGGGGTCCTCTGCAGCACTCGCGAGGTTCACCCAGGCGTCGGCCCGCTCAGGGCCGGTGGCCCCGCCAGTGATGCGCGCCCAGGCGGCCATCACGTCGCTCGGGTCCCGGTCGCTCAGGGCCTTCGCTGCCTCGGCAGCGGCGGCCATGTCCGCGCGCTTATGCGAACCCTCGGCAGTGATCGCCCGGAGCAGCCCTACCCGTGCCGGCCCCTCCGGGGCCGCGTCGAGGAGGGTTCGGTAGGCTTCGATGCGTGCGCTCGGCGCGACCTCCTTCGCCGGCAAAAGGGAGAGCGCCGCCGCGGCGCTCGCCGCGACCGTGGGCGAGGTGAGGGCTGCGCGGTAACGCGCTTCGGCTAGCTCGGGCTTGTTCGCGACGAGATCGTAGTGTTCGGCGAGTTCGAGGGTCGCCCAGCCGGCCTTGCCCGCTGAAAGCTCCCGCTCGGAGAGGCCCTCTCGGGCGCGGAGGAGCAGGTCGACGTCCCCTTCCTGAATGGCCAGTCGTCGCAATGCGAGCAACGGGGCGAGGGAGGTCGGGTCTTGGTCGGTCGCATGCTCGTAGGTCTCGGCGGCGAGCTTCGCGTCACCGCCGGCTTCCGCCGCCGCCCCCGCCATGAGCAGGTTGAGCTCCGCCGCCCGGGCGCCGGCCTGGGCCTCAGCCGCCCGGCGCAAGAGGGCCACGGCGGCCTCGGCCTCGCCGTTCGCGATCAATAGATCTTCGAGGAGCGGGACTGCATAGCCGTGCCCCGGGGACCGCTCGAGGGCGCGCCGCGCGAGCTCCATCGCCCGGGCCTCGTCGCCGACGCGCAGCACGGCGCGAGCCGCCGCCGCGAGATGGGCGCCGGCCGCTTCGTCGTCGGTCGTGTGGTCAGCGAGGGCAACGTGGGCCTTGGCGAGCAGCGGCCAGTCCCGAGCGCGCGCCGCGTGCAAACGTAGAAGGTAGGGTGCCCACGAGGTGCAGGCTCCGACTTCCATGGCGTCTGAGAGCAGCGCGTCGGCCCCCTCCGCGTCGCCGAGCTCGTGGCGGACCACGTGGTGCAAGTCGTACCAGAGCGCGCTGCGCTCTTCTTCGTCCACAGGGAGTACCCGCAATATGCGGAGAGCGTCCCGGGCGGCGTCCCAGCTCCCGCTCCGGACCGCCGCGCCGTACAGCTCGCGGAGCAGCGTGACTTTGTCTTCGGTGAGGCTGACCGCATGGTCGTAGCTCGCCCGCGCTCGGTCGAAGTCGACGAGGTCGGTGGCGGAGATCTCTGCCGCGCGCAGCAGGGCCCGAGCGCGGCCTTCGGTCGACACCGCCTGCGCAGCCCCGCGGCCTTCGAGGGCCAACGCGCGCCCTTCGTGGTCCCCGAGGTCGATGAGCAGGTCATCGAGCATCGCCGCCGCCGCCGCGGACCCCGGGTCGGCTGCGAGGGCGCCGGCGAGGGCTGACTTTGCGCCAGCTTCGTCGCCGGTTGCCTGGGCGATCTCGGCCAGGCGGAAGTGCAGGGAGGCACCGAAGCTTCCTTCGGCCCCCTCTTCGAGGAGCCGGCGGGCCTCGACCGCTGCGCTCTCGAGGTCTCCCGCGAGCTCGCAGGCCAGCATGTGCGTCTGGTGCAGGAGCACGTCATCGGGGCTCATCGTGAGGGCCTGGGCCAGCGAGTGGGCAGCCCCCGCCGCGTCGCCGTGGGCGCTCAGTCGAACGCGTGCCGCTTCGTAAAGCAGCGCCGCTGCGGCGGCGCCGGCCTTGGCCTCGGTCGCGAATCGGCGAACCGAGAAGGCACCGGACCCTTGTCCCCGATCTTCGCCCTTTGCCGCAGCGCCCGCGAGTAGAGCCTGCCCCTCGAGGGCAGGGATGAGGTCCTCGGTGCGGTCGTGGGCACGGGCGAGGCGCTCCATCTGGTACAACGCGCGGAACCGACCGTTGGGGAGAGCGACTGCCCGGCGGATCGTCTCGAACGCTTCGTCGACGGCGCCTTGTTCGGCCTGGTCTCGGGCGAGCTCCGTGAGGAGGAGGCTCTGGAGCGCCGGGTCGTGGCTCTGCGTCGCGCGCGCCTCGAGGGCCTTCATCATGAGGCCCGAGTCCGTGGATCTGCGCGCCTCGAACTCGAGCATCAAGGCCACGTCGCCCGACGTGGGGTCGAGATCGTAGGCCTCCGACACTTTCGCGAGGGTGTCGGCAATGTCCCCGGAGAGCCCGGCGGAGATGGCGGCCTGGTCCAAGAGGGCGGATGCCCGGTCCACGTCATTGGGCGCGTTGGTCGCTTCGGCTTCGTGCAG
The DNA here is from genome assembly GCA_019312705.1 of Deltaproteobacteria bacterium. The sequence continues at coordinate 4,212 of JAFDCW010000032.1, read as the reverse complement.
TCGGCCCAGGTTGTTGAAGCTGCGCTTGCGCTCGAAGATGCGCGTGAGCGCGAAGAGGGGCGGGCGGAACGCTGGAGCGAGGTTGAACGCTGCGAGGTACTCTTTGACGGCGCTGCCCGGGTTGCCGACCTCGAATTCGGCGATGACGCCGATCTCCTGATGAAGGGCCGCCTGTTGCTCGGCGTCCGTCGTCGCCTCGAGTTCGGCGCGGAGTCGCGCGATGCGCGTCTCCGGGGCCTCCGAGGCGACCGAGGGGGGCGGAATGATGGTGGGGGGAGCAGGAGTCGTCATCGTAGTGAAAAAGGGCGCCGGGCCGGGTACGATAACCGATCCAGGCCTCCGGTTAGAAGCCTGAGAAAACATCCTTTTCCTGGTTGCGCCCCGGCGGTCCCCGTTGACCCAGCGCCTAGGCCAGGGGAACCTCCTCGGCCCATGACTGAGCGACAAATCGAGCTGGGGAGGGCCTTCACCCTCGACGATCTAAATGCCCTCGGGCGATGCCACGTGGGGCTGCTTTTCCCCCCGGAAGCCCGGGCTAAGGTCATCCGGGCCTCGGATTTCGTACAGCGGCTCTCCCAGGCCGGGGATGACGCTCCGAACGTCTACGGCGTCAATACGGGCTTTGGGGCCCTGGCCGAGACCCGGGTCGAGGCGCAGCAGATGCGTGCGCTGCAACGTAATTTGGTCCTCAGCCACTCCTGCGGGGTCGGCGAGCCGCTTCCCGAGCAGGTCGTCCGGGCGATGATCGTGCTCCGGGCCCAGACCCTGGCCCTCGGCTGCTCGGGCGTGCGCCCGGCGGTCATCGACGCCCTGGTTGCCCTCTACGATGCCGACGTGATCCCCCGTATCCCGTGTCAGGGGTCGGTCGGGGCGAGCGGCGATCTAGCCCCCCTCGCCCACCTCGCCTCGGTGCTCATCGGCGAGGGTGAGGCCTTCGTCGATGGCGAGCTCATGGCCGGGGCCGAGGCCCTCGACAAGCGCGGCCTCGAGCCCCTGGTCCTCGGCGCCAAGGAGGGCCTGGCGCTCATCAACGGCACCCAGATGATGCTGGCGATAGGCGCCCTGGCCACCGTCGAAGCGGAGAGCCTCGCCAAGCTCGCCGACATCATCGGGGCGATGAGTCTCGAGGCCCTCGAGGGTTCGTCGCGTCCCTTCGACCCGCGCATCCAAGCCGTCCGGCCTCATCCGGGCCAGGCCGAGAGCGCGACCAACCTCCGGGCCATCCTCGCCGAGTCCGAGATCGCAGAGAGCCATCGAGACTGCCACAAGGTCCAAGACCCGTACTCGCTGCGCTGCATGCCGCAGGTCCACGGTGCGACCCGGGACACCCTCCGTTTCGTTCGCACGACCCTCGAGCGCGAGATCGTCGCGGTCACCGACAACCCCATCATCTTCGTCGACGACGACGGGAACGCGGACGTGATCAGCGGAGGCAACTTCCACGGCCAGCCCGTCGCCATCGCCCTCGACGCGGCGACGATCGCGGTCGCCGAGTTGGCCAATGTGTCCGAGCGCCGGGTGGAACAGCTGGTCAACCCAGCCATGTCCAGTGGCCTGCCTCCGTTCCTCGCGCCGCGCACGGGCCTCGACTCGGGCTACATGATGGCCCAGGTGACCGCGGCGGCGCTGGTCAGCGAAAACAAGGTCCTCGCCCACCCGTCGAGCGTCGACTCGATCCCCTCGTCGGCGGGCAAAGAAGACCACGTCTCCATGGGCAGCATCTCCTCCCGGAAGTTTGCCCAGGTGGTGATCCACGTGCGCCGGGGTCTCGCCATCGAGGCCCTCGTCGCCGCCCAGGGCATCGACCTCCGGGGACCGCTGCGCCCGTCGAAGGGCGTCGCTGCGGCCCACGCGATCATCCGCGCGGCGGTGCCCACCTTGACCGAAGACCGCGCGCTCTACCGCGACATGGAGAAGGTCGAGGCCCTGCTCGAAGACGGCTCGTTGTTGGCCGCAGTAGACGAAACCGTCGGACCCCTCGCGTAGCTCCTAGGTGCCTGCGACGAGCTCGGGGAGGATTAGCGAGGCGGCGGCGACGAGGAGCAGGAAGAGGCAGCCGATGCTCATTAGCTTGAGACGTTCGCGGTTGTTTCCCACGCCGCCTCCGTGACGTCCCCGGCCACGCCGCTGCCGGTTCTTCTTCTTCTTTCTCTTCTTGGTCCGCGCCATGCTTCCACCTTCTTGCGCACTAGTCGCCGTTGATCGGGGGGGGCAGGATCGACCCGGTGATCTCCTCCCAAGTCGGCACGACGTGGTTGGGCATCACGGTCACGATGTGCAGTCGCAGGACGACCCGGCTCACGGCGCTGGTCCGCGAGAAGCCCCCGGCGCGGCCCGGACGGACCATATCGCCGACCTCCTCGAAGACCGCTTCGGTGCCGGGGCGGGGGAATGGATGGCTGAGTTCGATTCGCTCGCCCTCGCGGTGTTGACCGCCGACGAGGCGCATGCCCAGGAAGGGGTGGTCCCCGACGATCTGCCGCGACGCTCGGTCCGTCACCTCGATGCATACCAGGACCGCGTCGAGGGTGTAGATGCGGTTGCGCGTCCAGACCTCGACGGTGCGGAAGGGCCGGTCGGTGCTCGGCGCCGGACCGTGCTCGTGGATGACCTCGATCTCGATGACCGGGGTGCCTCGGTGCGTTGGTGCGGCTGCTGGGGCCGGTGCCGGTGCGGGGGCCGGGGGCTGCTCGGTGGGGGGTACGCGGCGATCGCCGGCATTCGGATCGTCGACCAGGGTATCGGCGGGGCGGCTGCCGAGGGGCCCGTAACCCGGGTTGGTCTTGTAGGGCGCGCGATCTTTTGCAGCGTCGTCCTTGGGCTTGTCGTCCTCTTGGGCCATGCACCGTGAGGCTATCAGAGCTTGGCCCCAGTGCTGACGGAAAGAAAAACGCCCGCCGCTCGAAAGAGCGACGGGCGTCGTTCGCGTGGTGTTTGGACTCAGCCGGCGTCGCCGCCAGCGTCGCCGCCGGCGTCGCCGCCAGCGTCGCCGCCAGCGTCGCCGCCGGCGTCGGTGCCGGCGTCGGTGCCAGCGTCACCCGTGTCGCGGGGGATGCCGGAGCAGTCGTAGTACTCTTGGGTGCAGTCGAACATACAGCTGTTCGTGCCTTCGCCGGCGCGACAGTCGATGCAGGCGTCGCTCGCGGCGTCGGCGAGGCAGGGGCCGGCGCAGAACTGCGCGGCGCAAGCGGTGCTGCCGGAGAAACAAGCCGCACAGGCACCGCTGACGGCGGTCTCGGTGTCGCGCACGATGCAGGCACTCGAACAGACCACGAAATCGGGGTCGGCGAGGCACTCGACGGCGCAAGCGCCGGCGATGTCGTTGACGCTCATGTCCATGTCGTCGCCGTAATCCTCGCGCATGATGCCCGTGAGGTCGTCGGTGTTCGTGCAGGCGTCGCCCGCACCCGTCCAGTAGTCGCCCGCGCTGGGGCAAGGCGGACCGGAGTCCATGCCCGTGTCGCCACCGGTGCCGGTGTCGGTCGGGGTCGTGCCGCTGTCGGTCACGGGGTCGTCGTCACCACAGCCGAAGGCCACGAGGGAGCTGACGAGCAGCACGAGAAAAAGGGATTGATTCCAAGAAGTCATTAGTTGTCTTTCCTCCATGCGGGCAGTGTACCGCTCCCGCGGGTTTGGTGCTCGCCAGGGCATTGTTTTGAGGCCGATTAGTCGAAATCGTAGGAGAAGTCCACGGACATCCCATGAAGACTGATCGAATACTCCCCCGGATGTCCACAAAATGAGCATGCCGCAATATCTTCGCCGGCCTGGATATCCTCTGCGGTGACGGTCGTGCTGCCTGTGCGGTAGGCGTACGCGGCGTTGACCTCCCAGGGGCCGCCGTCGTAGCCGACGCCGAGGGTGAGGGAGTAGGTGGCGGTCGGCGGGGTGCCAAAGGCCGTGGGCCATTCCTTCTGGCCGGTCTTGTCGTCGAAGATGAAGCCGAGGCGGGGGGTCAGGGTGCTCTCTTCGCCGAGCTCGATGTCGTACTCACCTCCGACCCGGAGGGTCAGGGCGTTGGACCAGTTGAAGACGTTGGGCACGGGGATCTCCATGTCGCCCATCTTGCCGACGATAAAAGCCGATGTGTTCTGGCTGTTCAGCGAGTACTCGATGTCGAGGGCTAGGCCGATGTTGGCGTAGTCCCCGCGCAGTCCCCAGCCGAGCTTGCCCGGCAGGGTCATCGTGGTGCTGACCGAGTCCACCTCGAGG
>JAFDCW010000487.1 GCA_019312705.1 Deltaproteobacteria bacterium | reverse complement strand
GACGGCTTGATGGTCGAGGTTCAGCTCTTCGACGGGAATCCCATCGCGGTCACGCCCCCGACCTTCGTCGAGATGATGGTCATCGAGACCGAGCCCGGCTTCAAAGGCGACTCGACGAGCAACGTGCAGAAGCCCGCAAAGATGGAGACGGGCCTCATGGTTCAGGTGCCCCTCTTCGTCGAGCAGGATACGAAGCTCAAGATCGACACTCGCACCGGCACCTACGTCGAACGCGTGAAATAACGAGCCGGTGGCCCGCCCGAAACCCGCCGCGATCGTCTGCAGACTCCCCACCGGGAGTCGCGCCACGGTCGCCGGCCGGGTGGTTCACGTCGACGAGGAGCGGGCCCGCCTCACCGATGGCAGCGGCGCCATCACCCTCAGCTTCGGCCCAACGTCGGGAGACGCCCCGACTCTCGGACAACTCCTCGAGGCGACCGGGATCTGGGATGGGGCGGCCTTGGTCGTCGAAACCCGGCGCGACGGCGTATCCCCCACCTTCGCCTTCCCGAAGGCGGAGGGCGACTACGCCCACTTCACCGCCGACGGAGGTCGCCGAGTCGCCAACCTGCACCGCCGAGCAGCGGTGCTGAGTGCCATCCGCGGGTATTTCGACCAGAGGGGTTTCCTCGAGGTCGAGACCCCCCTCATGGTTCGAAGCCCCGGCACAGAAGTGCACCTCGAGGCGTTCTCGGTCGACGGGAGCCCGGAGGGGCGCTTTCTCATCACCAGCCCCGAGATGCACATGAAGCGCCTGCTCGGCGCAGGACTGTCGAAGGTCTACCAGATCAGCCGCGCCTTTCGCCGCGACGAAGCCGGTGGGCATCACCAGCCTGAGTTCACGATGCTCGAGTGGTATCGGGGGTTTGCGGACGCATCGGCGGTGATGCAGGACACCGAAAACCTCGTGGCAGCGGTAGCCGAGGAGGTCTGCGGCGAGGCGACGGTCCGGGTCGCCGGCCGGGAAGTCAACCTGGCCCCGCCCTGGCGCCGAGTCCGGGTCGACGAAGCCTTGGCAAAGCACGCCGGCCTCTCGCTCTCTGAGGTGCTGCCGGACGAGGAACGCTTCTTCCGCGCGTGGGTGGACAAGGTGGAGCCCGCCCTCGGCCGAGACCGCGCGACCTTCGTCACGCACTGGCCCGCATCGATGGCCTCCCTCGCCCGGCTCCTCCCCGACGACCCCGCTTCGGCCGACCGTTTCGAGGCGTACATCGGCGGGATCGAGCTGTGCAACGGCTTCGGCGAACTAGTCAACGCCCGGGAGCAACGCCGACGCATCGAGGCCGAAGTTGCGCTCCGCGAGGCCGAAGGCCTACCCGCCTACCCGATCGACGAACGTTTCCTCGGCGCCCTCGAAGAAGGCCTTCCGGACTCCGGCGGAAACGCCCTCGGCGTCGACCGCCTCGTCATGATGGTATGCGGCGAAGACGAAGTCTCCGAGGTGATGGCCTTCCCCGCCGATCGGGTCTGAATGCCGCCCTCGCTGGCCCACCATTGAATCGATGAACAGACCAGAACCTGGATTGCGTCTCCCGGAGCTCCTCGCCATGGGAGTCGGCGGAATGATCGGCGGGGGGATCTTTTCGATCCTCGGCATGGCCGTCGGTATCGCCGGCCACGCGGCCCCCCTCGCCTTCGTCGTCGGAAGCTTGGTCGCCGGAGCTGCGGGGTACTCCTACATACGGCTTGCCCTCGCATTCCATAGCGACGGGGCAAGCTTCACCTACCTCGAGCACGCGTTTCCCCGGCATCCAAACATCGCGGGGGTCGCGGGTTGGACAGTAATCGTCGGCTATGTGGGCACCCTGGCCCTCTACGCATTCACGTTTGGCGCCTACGGGGCAGACCTGGTGGGCGCTGACGGTTCTACGCCGGTGCGCGTCGCGTTATCGGCAGGGGTGCTGCTTTTCTTCATGGCCGTGAACCTCCTCGGCGCCCAGGCTAGCGGGAAGACCGAAGTGGTGATCGTCCTCGTCAAGGTGGTGCTGCTGGGCATGTTTGCCTTCGCCGGCTCGACCAACATCTCGCGGGCACACCTTTTCCCAGTATTCGACCGCGGCATCGCGTCTCCTCTCGTCGCCGGAGCGCTGGTCTTCGTGGCGTTCGAGGGTTTTCAACTCATCACCAACGCGGTCATGGAAACCGAGGACCCTCGGCGCGATATCCCGCGGGGCATTTATGGTTCCATCGCAATCACGTCGCTGATTTACATTGGGGTGTCCGTCGTCGCAGTGGGCAACTTGGACGCTGGCGAGTTGATGGCCGCCAAAGAGTACGCCCTCGCGGTCGCGGCACGACCGGCGCTCGGAAGCGCCGGTCCCGTTCTCGTAGACATCGCGGCGCTGCTCGCAACCTCGTCAGCCATCAACGCCACCATCTTCGGCGCATCGCGCATGCTCGCCGAGATGGCCAGTGAAGAGAGAGTCCCGCGTGCTTTCAGCCATCGCAGCGCGGCGCAGGTCCCCTGGCTGGCGGTCGTGGTCATCGTCGGGCTTTCGGGGGTGTTCACCGCCGGGGCGAGCCTCGAGGCAATCGCGACCTTCTCGAGCCTCACCTTCCTCCTCGTGTCCGTAGCTGTCTCGGCCGCGAACTTTCGTCTGCGTCGGCAGACCCAGAGCAAATCGTGGCTGGTCCTATCCGGGGTCGTCTTGATGGGTACGACCATCGCCCTCCTGGTCCACCATGTGTGGGCCGAAGACCGGATGATGCTGGCGTGGGTCGGAGCGATCTTCGTGACGATCGCAGTCGCAGAGATCCTCTTTTTCCAGCGAGTCACCCTGAAGACGAAGAGCAAACTCCCAGACGGACGCGCGTTGAAAGAGAGCACGGGCGGCGAGGGCTAGTTTCCCCGAACTGCGATCCTTCAGATTGGATCGTGTCTCGACGTTCTCTCCCCTATCACCCGCGATCGCCCCCGCCACATGGCGTTGCCGACGAGGCTGCCTACTTGGACTCGGGGCGGCTATCCGGCTCGGAAACGGGGGCCGGGGCCGGGGCGAGGTCCGGAACCGGTTCCGGGGCCTGATGATAGGCGGCCGGCGGTTCGGGTACCTGGCTCCCCACCCGATAGTTCTGTTCCGCCGCCGCGTGCTGCTGCCGCACCTCCTCGTACCGACGCCGGTGCACGGCGACCTCCGCGAGGGCCTCCTGGTAGCGCTCCTGAGGGTCGAGGGCGATGGCCTCTTCCAGGGCAACCGATGCAGCACGGAAGTGAGCATCCGCCTCGCCAGGTGCCCGTGGGGCGTAGAGCCGCGCCATGCCGAGGTCGTAAAGTACGCGCGCCTGGTCCTCCGACCTCAGCGTGCGTGCCGCTTGCGCTGCTTCTTCGAGCATCGCGCGGCCCCGGTCCCAGTCGCCGCCATCGATGCGCTCGATGGCCCCCTCTACCTCTGGAAGCTCCACCTCGAGCAAGATCACTTCGACCTCTTCTACTTGCTGATCGACCATCGCGCCGAAGAGTTCAGCGAGGGTCCTGGTGGCTCGGGTTCGCATGTCGGCCGGGGTGCGCTCTTCTTCGCTGGTCTCGAGGTGAATCACCTGCTGCACCGCCGCCGTGGGTCCATCGTAGACGGTGACCGTGAGACTCGCCGCGAGGACTGGCACGAGATACTGGTACGAGCGGCGTGAGGTGTAGCAACCGGTCGCGCCGCAGATGGTTTGCGGACGACTCGTCCAACGGGTAGCGGAGCTATCCTGAAAAACGAGGCGAGGCAGAACGACGACCGTCGCCGGGGGGATGCGCCCCGAAGCTCGGGCGGGCTCCAGATCGCCGAGGGGCACGACCCGGGCATCGGCATCTGCGATCAGGTGGGCGACGAGGGCATCGGCGAACCGCTGCTCGGCGAGGCTCTCCCCCCCGATGACCCAGATCCGAGGGAATCCGCGAATCGGCACCTCCGCCGGGTGAATGACCTGACCGCGGACCGCATGAGTGCCCGCGCAACCGGTAGCCGAGACAGCGAAGAACGAGAGCGCGAGCCAACAGACCCGAGACGAACACGAAGGCCCCGAGGGCGCCATGAGGGGCCGGTCCACACGCCCATCATGAAGCGCTAGGGGGGCGCCGGGAAAGGTCAGACCTCCTCCGACTTCGCCCGTTCCCACAGAGCATCGAGGGCCGCGGGGTCCAGCTCATCGAGGCCCTTCCCGTCCTTCCGGGCCGCCGACTCGGCGTGGGTAAAGCGCTTCGAAAAGCGGTCGAGGGTGCCGCGGAGGGCGGCTTCGGGGTCGAGACCCCGTTTCCGACCGAGGCTCGCGAGGGCGAAAAGCACATCTCCGAGCTCCGCTTCGGCCGCCTCGGTCTCATCTGCCGCGAGGGCTCGGTCGAGTTCCCCGAGCTCCTCGTCCACCTTGGCTCGGGCGCCGCTGACATCGGGCCAGTCATATCCTACAGCCGACGCCTTCTCCCCGACCCGCACCGCTCGGAGCAACGCCGGCATGGCCGCAGGCACACCATCGAGGGCCCCCCGGCCCGCCTTTTCCTTCTTCTTCAAGCGCTC
>JAFDCW010000031.1 GCA_019312705.1 Deltaproteobacteria bacterium | reverse complement strand
GCGAGTTCACCGGGCGCACCGTCGACATGGTCAACAAGCTCTACCGCAACCGCGGCGCGACCTTTGCGATGGGAAATACGATCATTCCCATCCCCCTGGGGCGTTCGGTCGGTGGCACGACGACCATCAACTCTGGGACCAGTCTGCGGGCACCGGATTGGGTTCTGGACCAGTGGGCCACGGACTTGGGTTTGCCCGAGCTCGCCTCGGATCGAATGGACCCCTACTTCCGGCGGGTCGAGCGCGAACTTCAGATCGCCCCGGCGACGCCGGAGACCCTCGGCGGGCCGGCCCGAGCCGTGGCCCGGGGCTGCGAGGCCCTCGGTTGGTCGCACAGCGCCCTCGACCGCAACGCCCCCGACTGCGACGGTCAGGGCGTTTGCCACCTCGGCTGCCCGACCGACGCCAAACGAAGCACTAACGTTTCCTACGTGCCCAAGGCCCTCGAGCGCGGCGCGATGGTCGCCACCGGCGTCGAAGTGACGCAAGTGCTCTTCGAAGACGGCCGCGCGGTGGGCGTCGAGGGCAAGGTCGTCGCTACGGGCCGCAAGGTGCGCGTCCGGGCGAAGGCCGTGGTCTTGTCCTGCGGCTCGCTGATCACCCCGGCGTTCCTCATGCGCCAGGGCCTCCTCGCCGACAGCCCCATGCTCGGCCGCAACCTCACCATTCATCCGGCCATCGGTGTCAGCGCACTCTTCGAAGGCGAGCGGATCCGAGGCTGGGACGCGATCCCCCAGGGCTACTGCGTCGACGAGTTCCACCGAGAAGGCATCCTGATGGAGGGCTCCTCTCTGTCGGCGGACGGCGGCGCCGCGTCGCTGCACCTTGTCGGCCGCCGCCTCATGGACGTAATGGAGCGCTACGACCAGATAGCCCAGTTCGGGGCGTTGATCTCCGAGGATACGTCCCGGGGTCGTGTATTGCTCGGCCCCGGCAAGAAGCCGTTCACCTACTATCGCCTCACGGACCACGATCTCCAGCGCCTGCAACGCGCGACCGTGCTCATCGGTCGCATGTTCTTCGCTTCCGGGGCCACACGCCTCTTCCCGTCGGTCCTCGGGTGGCCGGAGATCGGATCCATCTCGGAGCTCGAGGCCTTTGGCGCGGCCCGGGTTACCGCCCGGGACCTGATGATCACGGCCTATCACCCCCTCGGCACGTGCCGAGTCGGCCACGACCCGAAAGCGAGCGTCGTCGACCTCAACCACCAGGCCCACGGCGCGCCCGGGCTCTACATCGTGGACGGCAGCTCACTGCCGACGAGCCCCAAGGTGAACCCCCAGGTGACCATCATGGCGATGGCCACCCGAGCGGCGGACATCATCGGCGCCTCCCTCAACTGACCACCGGGGCTCGAAGTATGACCGCGGGGGGGGCCTCAGGTACCCTGGCTCCATGACCACCATGCCTCGTTTTCTTCTTCTCAACCTCTTGGCCCTCGCCATGCTCACGCTGCCCGCCCTCGCGTGCTCGGACGACACCGGCGGCACCGACTCCTCGACGCCCACGGACACGGGAACGGGAGCGGACACGGGAGCGGCGACGGACACGGGAACGGACACGGGAACGGCGACGGACACGGGAACGGGAACGGACACGGGAACGGCGACGGACACGGGCACGCCGACGGACGCGGGCACGACCACGCCCTGCGGCGATGGCACGTGCGACCGAGCCACCGAAGTCTGCATCGAGGGCGCCTTCGGCGGCCCGACGACCATCGGTTGCCAGGCGGTCCCATCCGGCTGCGAAACGGACCGCACCTGCACTTGCCTGGCGGCGACCTATTGCAACACGGGCCTCGCCATGTGCACGGACACCTCGGACAACCACATCTTCTGCGACACCGGGCTCGACTGACATCGAGGCGTTGCCTTTGGCGACGCGGCGCGAAGGCGCGGCATCATCGGTCGTGATCATGGCAGTTGGGTAGCGAATTATGTGGCGGTCGACACTGCACATCCAGGTCTCGGGGGCAGGCGGCGAAACGGCCCAGACCTTCACGTTCCACAAGCGTTCGGTGAAGATTGGCACGTCTCACTCTGCGGATCTGCGACTCGAGGGCGCCGGTCTCGGAAGCGTGCACGCGGTCATCCGCCTGGTCGGCGACCACGCCGTCTTGAGCGATGCGAATATGGCCGCCAAAGTGCTGAGCGACGGCGGGGCGGTCAGCAACGTGAGACTCGACGATGGGGACGTCGTTCACCTCGGAGGTCTCGAGCTGCGCATCTTCCTCAATGACCCCCCCGACAACGTCACATCGCCGTCCCCTGAGACGGAGCCCCCACCGTCGTTTCATGTGCAGACGACCGACACAGACGCGCGTCCGTGCCCGCGGTGCCGCTTCGGCCTCACGGCGGCGCGTTGGATCACCGGGGGCGGCTATCGGGACGGTCAGATGTTCGACTATCTGCGCTGCGAGCGCTGCTTGGTCTCCATCGTCACGGCGGAGAGCCTGCAGAAGCGGTACGGGCTCGAAGCCGGGCGCCTCGCCGACTCACCGCGGGTGCGAACCAGCAGCCCGGGTGATCAGCCTTGCCCGCAATGCACCGGCGAGCTCCGTCAGGTGACCCTCGCCGAGGGAGAGACCTGGGTCGCGTTGGAGGAGTGCGAGTCGTGCGGAGCCGTCGTCATGGACGACGGCGAGGGAAGCATCCTCGACGAGTTGCTCTCGCCGACAGCGGCGCCGGCGACCTGAACGAGGGCGCAGACGGTTCCCATCTCCGTCAGCCGCCGATGATCCGCGCCTGCTCGGCATCGGCGCGCTCGGTCCACCGGCCCTCTGCTTCGGCCTCGCGGCTCGGGCACAGCTCAGCGAGGGGGCAGGCGCCGCAATCCGGCGACTTGGCCTTGCACAAGTAGCGGCCGTGCAGAACGAACTGGTGGCTCACCAGGACCCAGCCGCGGCGGGGCACGAGGGCGCATAGGTCGCGTTCGACCTTCACCGGGTCTTTGGCGGTGGTGAAACCCAGGCGCCGCGCGACGCGGCCGACGTGGGTGTCGACGACGATGCCGCTCGAGATGCCGTAGGCGCACCCGAGGACCACGTTCGCGGTCTTCCGCGCGACCCCGGGGAGGCGCACCAGGTCCTCGAGCTTCTCGGGCACCTCGCCCCCGAACTCCTCGGCGATCATCCGGCTCGCGCCCATGATGGACTTGGCCTTGTTTCGGAAGAAGCCCGTCGGCTTCACGATGCGCTCGACGTCTTCGATTTCTGCCGCCGCGAGGGCCGCCGCCGTCGGATATTGCTCGAAGAGCTCCGGCGTGACGCGATTGATCGTCCGGTCCGTGCTCTGGGCCGCGAGGATGGTCGCCATCAGCAGTTGCCACGGCGTCTCGAAATCGAGCTCGACCCGGGCCACGGGCATGACGCGCTTCATGCGCTTGCGAACGGCGGCCATCGTCGACTTCTCGGCCTGTAACGTTTCGGTGGTCTCGGTCGTCATGGTGTTCGCATTGCGTCTGTCTTGCGCCGGCCCTAGGTACTAGGGCCCGGCCCGTGATAAATCCCGCGTTCCGGAAATACAAGAGCTGCCCGCCCCCATCGATTGCCATGAGCCCCGAGCCCAAGCGTTACGAAGAGTTGGAGAGCGCGATCGACGAGGTCGTCGCCAGCTACGATGGCGACGAAGCCATCGACAACCTCGACAGTGCCGCGCTGCCCAACAGCCGCTCCGTCATCGAGGCCATGAGCCACCTTCAGTCCGTGCTCTTCATGGGCTTCTTCAGTACGCGTCGCCTCAACCGGGACAACCTCCGCCACGGCCTCGCCGAGCACCTCTACGCGGCCCACGAAATCCTCGTCGCCCAGATCGAGCGTGCGACCCACTACGACCACTGGATCGGGCGCACGCCGGTCGTCCCCGACGCGGGCTCCGGGGAGTCGGTGGTGCTCTCGCTCTTCCGCGCCATCCCCGAGATTCGCCGCATGCTGAACCTCGACGTGATGGCCGCCTACGAAGGCGACCCGGCGGCCCGCAGCATCGAAGACGTCATCTTCAGCTATCCGTCGATCGAAGCGCTCACGGCGTATCGCATCGCCCACGAGCTCTGCCGCCTCGGGGTGCCGATGCTGCCGCGCATCATCAGCGAAGACGCTCACTCGCGGACGGGCATCGACATCCACCCGAGCGCACGGATCGGCAAATCGTTCTTCATCGATCACGGTACCGGGGTGGTCATCGGCCAGACCGCGGTGATCGGGGACCGGGTGAAGCTCTACCAGGGCGTGACCCTCGGGGCCCTCAGCGTGCCCGAGCGCGGTGAGAGTACCGGCCAGCGACACCCGACCCTCGAGGATGACGTGACCATCTACTCCGGGGCGACCATCCTCGGCGGCGACACGGTCATCGGTGAAGGGTCGGTGGTCGGAGGCAACGTATGGCTGGTGCGGTCGGTTCCGCCGGGGTCCAAGGTCTTCGGCCGCGGCCGGGACGCTATCGGCGAAGACGAAAACGGCGCCTGACCCGCACTCTCGCGGGGCCTCAGCGGTTGGGCTCGACCCGGATCGCGATGCTCATCTCGGACTGCGTCGGGATCCGCGCCGCCGGTGTCTCGATGACCGCCTCGACGTGCGTGCGCCCCGCGATCTGGGCCTCGGGGATGAGGTGGCGAAGGTCGAACTCGATGTAGCCGCCGCCGAGAGTCTCGTAGGAGACGAGCTCACCCCGGGCTTCGCCCCCGCCGTCTTCTTCGCGGCCTCCGATGGGGCCCGGGGGCGCGTGCTGCCGGAGGGTCACCTGGAGCCGTCCGGTGTGCGCTTCGAGGGAGACGAGCTCGTAGCTGACGATCTGGTGAACCTCGAAGTCCCCGTGATCTTCGAGGTGCTTCACCTCCCAGGTGGCTCCCTCGCCGACCGCCGGTCCCGGCAAGACGGGGGAGACGAGCGACATGCGGATGTTCGCCAGGAGGGCGAGGGTGCGGGGGTTGAGGCCTTCTGGGATTTCACCGGCGCGCTCGTGCACGATGCCCCGGTCGTCGACGACGACGGTCGAGGCGACGCGGCGGAGCGGGGCGGTCTCGGCGGCGAACTGTTCCAGGACCTCCTGAGGCGTCTCCGGGGGGAGGCCCACCTGAAGGCCGGTCACCCGTGCGTGATAGCGCAGGAGGTGCTCGCCCGCGGCCTCCGTCGGTCCGACCTCGAAGTCGAGGCTGATGGGCGCCGTCTGGTGCCCGCCCTGGCGACCGTCTGCGCCCGGAATGGCGACGGACATCATCATCTGAATGCGCCCGTCCTCGGTGGCGCCTTCGCGCCGCTCGTAGCGGAGCTCGCGTCGTCCGTCATCGTCGCCAAGGCTGAGCATGCGCAGGATGAGCCCGTCCGGCCCCGGCTCCTCTTCGACAACCCGCTCCGGGGTCTGGTTCATGTCCGCGTGCAGCAAGGCCCCGGGGGGCGGCTGGTCCGGGCCTCCGCAGGCCCCGAGCGCGACGAGGAGGGGGAGGACGGTGAGGAGGGTGAGGGCCGAGGTGGCCGGAATGGGCGCGAGGGCGTGCGGCATGGTGGGCGGAGTCTGGCGACGGGGCCCGCTTTCGTCAAAGGCGAACGCTCCTGTAGACTCCGGCGCCATGACGACGCTGCTCCTCACCTCCCGCCCATCTCAGCTTTCCCAGCTGCTGGGCCCGGCCCTGCCGCTGATGCTCATGGCTTGTGGTGGCGCGACCCCCGCCGCGGCGCCCACGCCCGTCGAGCCTGCCGCCGAGAGCGCCGGCGGCGAGGCCCCGGCCGAACCGTTGCTACTCCGTACCACGACCCCGATCCCCGTACCCCAGCCGGCGATCGCCCGGGAGGACCTCATCGCGCCGCTCCAGGGCATCTGGACCGAGACCGAAGAGATCGTCGCCCAACGGCCGCCGGAGCCGCCGACCGCGACCGACGAGGCCTCCATCGAAGCCTGGGCTACCGAAAGCTTCGCCCCCTGGGTCGACGCCCGGCGGGGGCAGATTCAGGAGATGGAGCCGGTATTGGCCACCATCGAGCAAGATCCACTCTCCCTGGCCGTGTCTGCCGCACTTTTCGGTTACGCCTACGAAGATACGGCGGCCGGCATCCGCGGGGCGCCGGTCCCTGCGAGCATCGCGACGGATCCGGAGCTGCTCGAGATCTACGTCGCGACCCTCGATGAGGCCCTGCATCCCTTCGCCCAGCGGGCCCTCGAGAGCTACGTCTTCTGCGCGACCACCATCGCCGGTCTCGCCCAGGAGCCCCTGCACCCTGGCCCTTCGGCGGGCCCTGCGACGAGGGAGGAAGTCCGTCCCGAGACCGTCGGCGGGCCGTGGATTTCCTGGGCCGCTTACTGCCTCGACCGCGGCCGCGACGTGGCCGACGTCTTCGAACTCGGCCCCGAAATCCCGGAGGGCGACGCCGGTGCCGCGCCACCCGCCGTCGAGTGACTTCGTCGCGTCGTTCGGCCTCAGTCGAGGGGCGACGTGGGCAGGGCGCTTTCGCCCATGAGGAAGGCATCGACGGCGCGAGCCGCCTGGCGCCCCTCCCAGATGGCCCAGACGACGAGGCTCTGACCACGGCGAGCGTCGCCGCAGGCGAAGATGCCCGGCAGGCTCGTTTGGAAACCCTCGGTATCGGCGATCAGGTTCCCACGGCCGTCTCGGGGAATTTCGACTTCCCCCTCGGTGAGGCGAGAGAGGTCGGGGCCGACGAAGCCGAGGGCCAAGAGGACCAAATCGGCGTCGATGACGACGCGCTCTTCGCTCTCCCGGAGCTGGCCGTCTTCCCAGGTGACGCGCACCGCGTCGAGGCCGGTGACGTGGCCCTCGTCGCCGAGGAAGCGCTTTGTCAGGATCGACCACTGCCGGTCCCCGCCCTCTTCCTGCGACGACGACGTGCGGAAGACCATGGGCCACGCGGGCCAGGCGCCGGGGTCGTTGCCTGCGGGCTGGGGCATCAGTTCGATCTGGGTCACGGACGCCGCGCCCTGGCGAATCGCCGTTCCGAGGCAGTCGCTCCCCGTGTCCCCGCCGCCGAGAACCACCACTCTCTGGCCTTGGGCGTTCGGCAGGGCCGGGAGGCCGTCCGCGACGGCGCGATTCTGCGGCACGAGGAAGTCCATCGCGAGGCAAACCCCGTCGAGCTCCCGGCCTTCGATGGGCAGGTCCCGGGCCTTGGTGGAGCCGATGGCGAGGACTACCGCGTCGTATTGGTCGCGGAGGGCGCTCAGGCTGGGGTCTGCGCCGACTTCGACTCCCGTGCGAAACGAGACCCCTTCGGCCTCCATCTGCACGACCCGTCGGTCGATGATCGCCTTCTCCATCTTGAAGTCCGGGATGCCATAGCGCAGCAATCCGCCGATGCAGTCATCGCGCTCGAAGACGGTGACCTCGTGGCCGGCCCGAGCGAGCTGCTGAGCCGCCGCGAGGCCGGCGGGCCCCGAGCCGACGACGGCGACGCGTTTGCCCGTCACGACTTCGGGGGGCCGTGGCTCGACCCACCCCTCCTCGAACGCGCGGTCCGCGATGGCGCCCTCGATGCGCTTGATGGTCACCGGTGAGTTCTCGAGTTGTAGAACGCATGCGGCTTCGCAGGGCGCGGGGCACACGCGCCCCGTGACCTCTGGGAAGTTATTCGTCGCGAAGAGGGCCTCGGCGGCGGCCCGCCACTCGTCCTCGTAGACCTCGTGGTTCCACTCCGGGATGACGTTGCCCAGGGGGCAGCCCGAGTGGCAGAAAGGCACACCGCAGGCCATGCACCGGGACGCCTGCTCTCCCGCATTTTCGACGGGCAGCTTCGTCTCGACCTCACGGAAGTCTCGTACCCGCTCGTCCACGGGGCGCCGCGGTGGGAGCGCCCGGTCACGTTCGAGGAATCCGGTGGGCTTCCCCATCAGGCGCTCCTCTCGTCATCGCCGCCGGCGCTCTGCTCGAGGACCCGTCGGTATTCCCTCGGCATCACCTTCACCAGCCGTTGGCTCTCTTTCTTCCAGCCGCTCAGCACGCGCCACGCGACCTGACTCATCGTTCGTTCGTAGTGGCGGTGCAGGAGGGTGCGGACAAACCCGAGGTCCTCTGGGCCGAGAACCTCGAGGTCGACCATCTCGCCGTTGACGCGCTCTTCGAACTCACCGTCGGTATCCAAGACATAGGCGATCCCGCCGCTCATGCCTGCAGCGAAATTGCGGCCCGTTCGTCCGAGGACCAGGACCCGACCTCCGGTCATGTATTCGCAGCCGTGGTCGCCGACGCCTTCGACGACGGCTGTTGCCCCGCTGTTGCGGACCGCGAAGCGCTCGCCGGCTCTCCCGCGGAAGAACGCCTCGCCGCTCGTCGCCCCGTAGAGGCACACGTTGCCCACGATGACGTTGTCTTCGGGGGGGAAGTCGCTCTCCTCCGGAGGAAAGACGATCACGCGGCCGCCGCTGAGGCCCTTGGCGACGTAGTCGTTGGCTTCGCCCTCGAGGGTGAGGACCACACCTCGGGCCAAAAATGCTCCGAAGCTCTGGCCTGCCGTGCCCTCGAAGTGGATGCGGATCGTCCCGTCGGCGAGGCCCTCGAGCCCGTAGGCCTCGGCGACCCGGGAGCTGAGCATCGTGCCCGCGCTCCGATGCACGTTTCGGATAGGCATGCGCAACTCGACCGGTTCGCCTCGCTCGAGGGCCGGCCGCGCTTGTTCGATCAGTACAGTGTCCATCTCGAGTTCGAGTCCATGGTCGGTCGCGCGCTCGAAGTGGATGGCGGAGCCATTCGAGCTCCTGCCCTCGGAAGCGCCTGGCCGGTGGAGCAGCCTATCGAGACGCAAGGTCTGGGCCTGGGCGGCGAGGTCCCCCCGCACCTTCAAGAGGTCGGTGCGCCCGACCATCTCCTCGAAGGTCCGGACGCCGAGCTCCGCCATGATCACGCGGACCTCCTCGGCGACGAAGTGCATGAAGGCGATCACCTGCTCGGGCTGTCCGCGGAAGCGGGCGCGCAGCTGCGGGTCCTGGGTGGCGACTCCGACCGGGCAGGTGTTGAGGTGGCAGACGCGCATCATCACGCAGCCCATGGTGATGAGCGCCACGGTCCCGAAGCCCATCTCGTCGGCGCCGAGGAGGGCGGCAACGACGACGTCCCGGCCGGTCTTGAGCTGACCGTCGGTCTCGAGCTTCACTCGGCCCCGGAGGCCGTTGAGGACCAGGGTTTGCTGAGTTTCCGCGAGGCCGATCTCGAATGGGGTACCGGCGTGTTTCATGGACGTCAGGGGCGACGCACCGGTGCCGCCCGAGGCGCCGCTGATGAGGATGATGTCGGCCTTGGCCTTGGCGACGCCTGCGGCGATGGTGCCCACGCCCACCTCGCTGACCAGCTTCACCGTGATGGTCGCGCTCGGGTTGGCGTTCTTGAGGTCGTGGATGAGCTGGGCGAGGTCTTCGATCGAGTAGATGTCGTGGTGGGGGGGCGGGCTGATCAAACCGACCCCCGGGGTCGAGTTTCGGACCCGCGCGATTTCCTTGCCCACCTTGTACCCAGGGAGCTGGCCACCCTCGCCGGGCTTTGCGCCTTGGGCTATCTTGATTTGAATCTCGTCCGCCGCGTTGAGGTACTCGATGGTGACGCCGAAGCGCCCCGACGCGACCTGCTTGATGGCGCTCCTCTTGCTCTCGCCGTCCGGCAAGGGCGCGTAGCGGGCCGAGTCTTCTCCGCCCTCGCCGCTGTTCGACCGCGCACCGATGCGGTTCATCGCCAGGGCCAGGGTCTCGTGGGCCTCTCGGCTGATCGAGCCGTAACTCATCGCCCCGGTCTTGAAGCGCTTTACGATTTCGTGGGCCGGTGCGACCTCGTCGAGGGCAATGGGCGTGCGGCCTGCCGTCTCGAACTCGAATTGCCCCCGGAGCGTGCTCCGGCGGGTGTCGGCGTCGGCCTTTGCGCTGAACTTCGCGAAGGTATGCGCGTCGCCTCCGCGAACCGCGTGCTGGAGCAGGCTGATGGTCTCGGGGTTCCACAGGTGACGCTCCCCATCGCGGCGGAAAGCGTATTGTCCGCCCTCGTCGAGGGTCTCGAGAGACACCTTGCCGCGGTAGGCTTCTTGGTGCCGGGTGATCGCGTCCCGCGCGATGACGTCGAGCCCGATCCCCGACAGCGCGGTGGGTGTGCCCGTGAAGTAGCGTTCGACGAGGACCTCGCTCAGCCCGATGGCCTCGAAGATCTGGGCGCCGCGATAGGACTGGATCGCCGAGATGCCCATCTTGGACATCACCTTGAGGATGCCCTTCTCGATGGCCCCGACATATCGACGCCGCGCATCTTCGACGTGCAGGTCGCCGAGGCGCCCCTCCCGGACCATCGAAGCGACCGTCTCGTAGGCGAGGTACGGGTTCACTCCCCCGGCGCCGTAGCCGAGCAGCAAGCAGAAGTGCATGACCTCCCGCGTCTCACCCGTCTCGATGAGCAGCCCGCAGTTCTTCCGGAGCCCGACGCGGATGAGGTGATGGTGCACCGCGGCGGTCGCGAGCAGGCTGGGGATGGGAGCGCGTCTTTCGCCGTGTCCCCGGTCCGAGATCACCAGGAGAGTTGCCCCGGTCAACACGGCTTCCGCCGCCTCTTCTTCGAGGCGCGCCACGGCTGCTACGAGGCCGTCAGCCCCCGCGGTTGGGTCGAACGTGGCGACGATGGTCGTAGCTCGGAGGCCGGGTCGGTTCAGGGCGCGGATCTGCTCGAGCTCGGAATTCGAGAGAATCGGAGTCTTCAGCTGGAGCTTTTGGCAGTGAACGGCGCTCTCCTGAAAGAGGTTGTTCTCCTGGCCGAGGGTGCTCTGGAGCGTCATGACGAGCGCCTCGCGCACCGGATCGATGGGCGGGTTCGTCACCTGGGCGAAGAGTTGCTTGAAGTAGGAGAAGAGCAGCTGGGGCCGCTCGCTCAGCACGGCGATGGGCGTGTCATTGCCCATCGACCCGAGCGGCTCCTTGGCATCCTTCGCCATCGGGGCGACGAGGAGCGCGAGGTCCTCTCGGGTATAGCCATGCACCTGCTGCTCGCGGCGCAGGTGCGCGGGGCCCATCGGCGGCGGCACCGAGTCCTGGGGGGCCGGCGCGACCTCTCCCATGGTGACGATGTTCGCGTCGAGCCATCGGCGCCACGGGCGTCGATTGGCTTCGTCCTCTTTGAGGACCTCGTCGTTGACGATCACGCCGTCTCGGGTGTCGAGCAGCAGCATGCGCCCGGGGCTGAGGCGGCCTTTCCCCCGGATTTGGCTCGGGGGGATATCGACGACCCCGGCCTCCGAGGCCATGACCACGAAGTCGTCTTTGGTGACCGTATAGTGGGCCGGCCGCAGTCCGTTCCTGTCGACGAGGCCGCCGACGAGCTGGCCGTTGGTAAAGACGATGCACGCGGGCCCGTCCCAGGGCTCCATCAGGCACGAGTGGTACTCGTAGAAGGCGCGCCGCGCGTCACTCATCGAGTGATGGTTCTGCCAAGCCTCGGGAATCATCATCATCATGGCGTGGGGCAGGGACCGGCCCGTGTGCACCAGGAGCTCGACTACATCGTCGAGCATCGCGCTGTCCGACCCGCTGGCGTCGACGATGGGGCGGAGCTTCTGCATGTCTTCGCCGAAGACTGGCGAGACCAAGACCGGTTCCCGCGCTCGCATCCAGTTCACGTTGCCCTGAAGGGTATTGATTTCGCCGTTGTGGGCGGTGCGGTGATAGGGATGGGCCCGAGACCACGAGGGGAAGGTATTGGTGCTGAAGCGCTGGTGCAGCAGCGCGATACCGGTCTCGGTGCGTTCGTCGGCGAGGTCTTTGTAGAAGAGCGGCAGCTGCTCCGGGGTGAGCAGCCCTTTGTACACGATGCGGCGCCGCGAGATCGAGCATACGTAGGGGTAGCCGTCGTCGCCGGCCATGTCCCGGTTGTAGGCTTCGTGTTCGATGCGCTTGCGGATGACGTAGAGCTTGCGGCCGAGGGCGTTGGGGTCGGCTCCGAGGGTCCCCGGGCCGACGAAGACCTGCATCACGTGGGGCATCGAGGCCTGGGCGGCAGGACCGGAGGCCGACGGGTCCACCGGGACCTCGCGCCAGCCCAGCACTTCTTGTCCTTCGGCCGCGACGATTTCTTCGACCAGCGCACAGCAACTCGCGCGCCGGTCTTCATCCTGCGGCAAGAAGAGCATGCCCACGCCGTACACTCCGGCCCGGTCCGGGAGCGGGATGCCGAGGCGCGCCGCCTCCTCCACGAAGAGCCGGTGGGGGCTCTGGATGAGCAGGCCGGCGCCATCTCCGGTCAACGGGTCGCTTCCTTCGGCGCCCCGGTGTTCGAGATTCCCGAGGGCCTCGAGAGCTCGCTCGAGGAGGGCGTGGCTGGGCTCTCCCCGCAGGTGGGCCACGAAGCCGACCCCACACGAGTCGTGTTCCCGGTCGGGGCGGTAGAGCCCGTCCGTGGCGGCGCGATGGCGTGCAGGGTACGAAGGAAAATGCCGCATGGCGCTCCCTAACACCCTCCGGGACCGCTTGGTAGTCGAGCTTGCCCCAGCACCGCTGAGCCGAGATAGTGGGGGTGTGGGGCGCTCGTTCTCGATAGCGATGGTGATGGCCGGCTTCGTCGTGGCCTGCGGCGGAACCAGGCCGCCGGTTCAGGTGACCGGCCCCGGGGTCGTCTTTCGAGGCATGGTGACTTCCGTCGAGGGGTCGGCTTCGGTGTCGGAGGGGGAAGCCTGCGAAGTCCTGGTTCAGCCGACCGACGACGCACGATTCAATTGCCGGGTCCAGGTCCGGTGCGGCGACGAGGTCCTCTACGGCTTCCCGGGGGCGGGGTTCAATCGTTGCGCGACGAGCGAAGGTGACTTCATCGGCGCCCACGACGAGTACCTAACGCGGACCGACGGCGACCCGGCCATGGGGTGGAACCAAACCCGACGCCTCCTCCTGGTCACGGACAGCCAACCGGACTTCCGGGTGGTCATTTCCATGGCCGCGAACTAACGCGGAGGTCACCGCCAGCGGCGCATCTCAGTGCAGCCCCTTGGCCAATCGCCGGTAGACGTTGCCAACACCGTGTCTCGTGACCGATGCTGCAGCCGTGGGGAGTTTCCGCGTCGACTACGAAGACGACACGATGAGGGTCGGGAACGTCGACAACCTCACCGTTGCCGCGTGGTTCGACGAGCCGACGCTCGTCCAGATGCGCGCCGTCGACCGGAGCGTGCGCGGCATAAGGCGCGAGGTCGAGGGGG